>NZ_JBNCKS010000108.1:0-9953 GCF_049841635.1 Micromonospora sp. DT44
AACTGGCACACCGGCCAACCGGTCATGCGATCCCTGACCGCCTACGACCACTGACCCCTTGGAATCGATCATCTAGCCCACCTGACCCGCTGACCCTTATCCCTCCCGGCCGCCGGGCCTCCTGGCCTCGGTCTCCTGGCCTCGGTCTCCTGGCCTCGGTCTCCTGGCCTCGTTGATCAAGAGGTTTGCGTCAGTTCCGGGACGGATTCTGACGCAAACCTCTTGATCACCGGGGTCGGGTCGGGTCGGGCGGCGGTCGGGCCGGGCCGGGTCGGGTCGGGTCGGGTCGGGGCCGGGGTGAGGCGGCGGCCGGGCCGGGCTGGGTCGGGGTCGGGGTGGGGCGGGCGGAGGCGGGCGGGCCGGGCGGGGGTTACTGGACTGCGGGGGTGACGTTCAGGGTGTTGGTTTCGGTGTCCAGTCGTGCTTCGGTGCCTACCGGGACGGTCAGCTGGTTGTGGCCGTGGCCGATGGGGAGGCCGCCGAGGACCGGTACGCCCAGGTCGCCGAGGCGTTCGGCGAGCACGTCGACGATCGTGGTGTCCCAGCCGTCGCCGCAGTCGGTGAACTGCCCGACCGCCACCCCGGCCAGCCCGTCCAGCGCACCGGCCCGGCGGAGCTGGGTGAGCATCCGGTCGACCTTGTACGGGGGCTCCTGCAC
Organism: Micromonospora sp. DT44; assembly: GCF_049841635.1. Classification (NCBI taxonomy): domain Bacteria; kingdom Bacillati; phylum Actinomycetota; class Actinomycetes; order Micromonosporales; family Micromonosporaceae; genus Micromonospora; species Micromonospora sp. DT44. The sequence goes on from NZ_JBNCKS010000108.1 coordinate 659, forward strand.
GTCCTCGATCAACAGCACCGCGCCGGTCAGGTCGGGCAGGTCCGGTGTGCCGATCGACGCGACGAGCAGGCACAGGTTGCCGCCGAGCAGGGTGCCGGTGGCGCGGCCGGGGACGCGCACGTCGAAGGTCTCCTCGGTGGGTACCGCCTCGACGGTCACCGGCTCGGTGGTCATCAGCGCCGCGTGCAGGGACTCGGCGGAGCGCAGCGGCGTCCGCTCGTCCCGCCAGGCCGCTCCGGGGCCGTGTACCCCGGCCAGTCGGGCGCCCCGCCACAGGGCGAGCTGCAACGCGGTGATGTCCGAGAAGCCGGCCACCACCTTCGGGTCGCGGCGCACGGCCGCCATGTCGATGGCGTCGACGATCCGCTGGGCGCCGTAGCCGCCCCGGGTGCAGATCACCCCACGGATCTCGGGGTCGGCGAACGCCGCGTTCAGGTCGGCGGCCCGCAGGTCGTCGGTGCCGGCGAGGTAGCCGTGGCGGGCGTACGCGTTCGGGGCCGGTATCGGGCGCAGACCCCAACCGGTGAGCAGCTCCACGCCCCGGGCCACCCGCTCCGGCGAGGTCGGCCCGGACGGCGAGACGAGCAGCACCGTGTCACCCGGGCGCAGCACGGGCGGGCGGACGACGGTGGAGTCCTCGTTGATCACAACCGCAGAGCCTAGCCACCGCGCCGACACGAAGGCCGCCAGCCGGTGGCACCGACCCGCGCCGGGGCGTGGCGGAGCGCGCCGCACCCGCTAGCCTCGACGGGTGGCAACCGCGCTGGTGATCGAGAATGACCCGACGGACGACGCACGCCGGTTGGGTGAGTGGCTGACCGAGGCAGGGCTGGATTTGTGGGTGGTCCGCCCGCACGCCGGTGAGGAACTTCCCGCCGACCTTGAGGGGTACGCGGCACTGGTGGTGCTGGGTGGCGACCAGCAGGCGTACCCGCTGCCGGACGGCTCCCCCGGGGCGCCCTGGTTCCCGGCCGTGGAGGGGCTGCTGCGCAAGGCGGTCCGGTACCGCGTGCCGACCCTGGCCGTCTGCCTGGGCGCGCAGCTGCTCGCCACGGCGCACGCCGGGCTGGTCGAGCGGAGCCCGTCCGGGCCGGAGATCGGCCCCGGCGTGGTCGGCCGGCGCGACGCCGCCGAGCAGGACCCGCTGTTCCGGTACGTGCCGCTGATCCCGGACGTTCTCCAGTGGCACTCCGACGAGATCACCGAGCTGCCCCGGGGCGCCACCCTGCTGGCGGCCTCCACCCGTTATCCGCACCAGGCGTTCCGGCTCGGCGACCGGGCCTGGGGGTTGCAGTTCCACATCGAGTGCGACACCGCGATGATCGCCGAGTGGGCCACCGACTGGACCCTGCTCGCCGAGTTGGGCTATGACCCGGAGCTGGTGGTGGCGGCCTGCGACTCGGTGATGGTGGACGTCGAGGAGGTCTGGCAGCCGTTCGCCGCCCGGTTCGCCGCACTGGCCCTCGGCGAGTTGGACGACAGCACGATCCGGCGCGGCCTGCCGCTGCTCGGGCACTGATGAGCCGGCCGACGAGGGCCCCGGGCCGGCTCGCCCGCTACGGCTTCGGCATCGCCGAGGGCGACGGCGGGGCCCGAGCCGCGGACCTGCTCGGCCCGGACGGGCTGGGTCTGTGGCAGCCGGAGGAGCAGGAGCCGGTCGACGACGCGGCCGGGGAGCTGCTCGCCGCGCTGTCCCGGGCCGCCGACCCGGACCTCGCGCTGCGCCAACTGCACCGCATCGTCGAGGCGGAGCGGCGTACCAGCGCCACCAGCACCGCGCGCGGCACCAGCGCCGCCGGCACTGGTAGCACTGCCAACGGCGGTACCGACGCGTCGCCGCTGCTCGCGGAGCTGCACGCCGACCCCGGGCTGCGGCGTCGGCTGATCGCCGTGCTGGGCGCGTCGTCGGCGCTTGGTGATCATCTGGTGGCGAATCCCGAGCACTGTCTGACGCTGCGTACCGCGCCGGACGGGCTCGCGCCGATCGCCGACGGTCGGCTGGAACCGGCCGGCGACGGGAACCCGGTGGCGGTGCTGCGTGCGTCGTACCGGCTCTCGCTGTTGCGGATCGCGGCGGCCGACCTCACCGGCGGCCGGGCCCTCGAGCAGACCATGGCCGCGCTGTCCGCGCTGGCCGACGCGACGCTGGCCGCCGCGTACGAGATCGTCGTCGCCGAGTTGGCGGCGGGCACCGAGCGGCCCCGGCTGGCCGTGGTGGCGATGGGCAAGTGCGGCGGCGGCGAGCTGAACTACGTCTCCGACGTGGACGTGATCTTCGTGGCCGCCGAGGACGCCGACCTGCCCGCCGCGACCCAGGTGGCGACCCGGCTGATCTCCGTCTGCGGGATGGTCGCCTGGCCGGTGGACGCCGCCCTGCGGCCCGAGGGCAGTCGCGGCCCGCTGGTGCGTACCCTCGCCAGCCACCTCGCCTACTACCGCCGGTGGGCGCGTACCTGGGAGTTCCAGGCGCTGCTCAAGGCCCGCCCGGCCGCCGGGGACCTGCCGCTGGCCCAGGAGTGGATCGACCAGCTCGCGCCGCTGGTGTGGCGGGCCGCCGAACGACCCGAGGCGGTCGAGGACGTCCGGGCGATGCGCCGCCGGATCATCGACAACGTCCCGCCGAAGGAGCTGGAACGCGAGATCAAGCGTGGTCCGGGCGGGCTGCGCGACATCGAGTTCGCCGTTCAGCTCCTGCAACTCGTACACGGTCGCGGGGACGAGGCCTTGCGGGCGCCGGGCACCATTCCGGCGCTGCGCGCGCTCGTCGCCGGCGGCTACGTCGGCCGTGCCGACGGTGAATCGCTGCTGCGCGGCTACCGCTTCCTGCGCGCCGTCGAGCACCGGCTCCAACTCCAGGCCCTGCGCCGTACGCACACCGTGCCCACCGAGCCGGGGGCGCTGCGCTGGCTGGCCGCCGCGCTGGGTTTCGTGGCCACGCCGGGCCGCAGCGCCGTCGAGAGCTTCCGGGCCGACTGGGTCACCCACGCCACCGAGGTACGACGGCTGCACGCCAAACTGCTCTACCGGCCGCTGCTGGAGTCGGTGGCCCGGGTACCGGCCGACGGGCTCCGGCTCACCCCGGAGGCGGCCCGGCACCGGTTGGAGATCCTCGGCTTCGCCGACCCGGCCGGGGCGCTGCGTCACCTCCAGGCCCTCACCGGCGGGGTGAGTCGTACGGCGGCCATCCAGCGAACACTGCTGCCGGTGCTGCTGAGCGAGTTCGCGGACGCCCCGGAGCCGGACCGGGGGCTGCTCAACTACCGCAAGGTCTCCGACAAGCTGGGCAGCACCCCCTGGTACCTGCGCCTGCTGCGGGACGGCGGTCCCGTCGCTCGCCGGCTGGCCCGGGTGCTGGCCCTGTCCCGGTACGTCGCCGACCTGCTCGCCCGGGATCCGGAGGCACTGCGGCTGCTCGCCGAGGAGAACGAGTTGTCGCCGCGTCCGCGTCCGGTGCTGCGTGACGGCTTCCTCGCGGCGGCGGCCCGGCACACCGACCCGGTCGAGGCGACCCGCGCGGTGCGGGCGCTGCGCCGCCGGGAGCTGGTCCGGGTGGCCTGCGCGGACGTGCTCTGCCGGGCTGGCGCGCTCGCACCCAGCCCGACCCGGGCCGACGGCACGACGCGGCCGTCACCCGGCCTGTCTGACATCACCGAGGTCGGTACGGCGCTCGCCGACGTCACCGACGCCACCCTCGCCGCCGCGCTGCGGGCCGCGCGGGCCAGCCAACCGGCCCCCGACGGGCTGCGGTTCGCGGTGATCGGGATGGGCCGGCTGGGCGGGTACGAGTCGAACTACCTCTCCGACGCCGACGTGCTCTTCGTCTACGACCCGCCCGCCGGCAGCAGCGAGAGCGCCGCCAGCGCCGCCGCGCACGCGATCGCGGAGGAGCTGCGGAGACTGCTCGGCGTACCCGCCCCCGACCCGCCGTTGGGTGTCGATGCCGACCTGCGCCCCGAGGGCCGGCAGGGTCCGCTGGTGCGCAGCCTCGCCGCGTACGCCCAGTACTACGCCCGCTGGTCCCGGGTCTGGGAGGCGCAGGCGCTGCTGCGCGCCCGGTTCGTCTGCGGTGACGCCGACCTGGGCGCCGAGTTCGAGGCGATGATCGAGCCGGTGCGCTACCCGGCCGACGGGTTGACCCGCGAGCAGGTCGTCGAGATCCGTCGGATCAAGGCCCGGGTGGAGACCGAGCGGCTGCCGCGCGGGGCCGACCCGGCCACCCACACGAAGCTGGGCCGGGGCGGGCTGGCCGACGTCGAGTGGGCGGTCCAGCTCGTCCAGCTCCGACACGCGGGCGCGATGCCGGAGCTGCGCGGCACGCGTACCCTCGATGCCCTCGCGGCGGCCGAGCGGGCCGGCCTGATCGATCCGGCGGACGCCGCGGAGATGGCGGCCGGCTGGTCCCTGGCCGCGCAGGTCCGCAACGCGCTGATGCTGGTCCGGGGCCGGGCCGGCGACCAGCTGCCCCGGCACGGCGTGGAGCTGGCCGGGGTGGTCCGGCTGCTCGGCCACGACGACCCGGGGGAGTTCCTCGACGAGTACCTGCGCACCGGCCGCCGTTCCCGCGCCGCCGCCCAGCGCGTGCTGGAGGGGTAGGAAGGTCAGCCGAGGGTGTAGTCGCCGGCGCGGGGGACGGTGACGGTGGTCCAGTCCCCGTCGGCGGCGACCGTCGCGCCGCCGGACGCGGTCAGCCAGCGGCTGTGTCGCACGCGGACCGCCACCGGGCCGGCGGTCGGGGCCCGGAAGGTGACTGCCGCGCCGTCCGCGCGGACCAGCTCGGCGGGCGCGGCGACCAGCGGCGTCGGGTCGGCCACCGCCCAGACCCGCCAGTGCGGGCCGGACCAGGCCGGGGTCAGGTACGGCAGACCGCCCTCGACGAGTTCCGCCTCGGCCCGCCCCACCCAGGACAACGGGGCGTCCGGCACCGCCACGTACTGCACGGCGTTCTCCGCCAGCCAGGCCCGGTAGCTGGCCGGGGTCAGCGGCACGCCGGTGCCGGTCGCGCCCGGCACGGTGGTGAAGAAGAGCGGGTTGCGGTCGATGTCGGCCTGCCGCAACCAGCCGCGGGCCAGCGGCACCTCACCGAGGCGGGCCGCCTCCCAGTAGTTGCGCGTCGGCGGCACCTCCACCCGGCCGGTGAGCCGCTGCCCGGCCAGGAACGCGCGCAGCGGCGCGTGATAGCCGGGCGCGCTGGTCGGGTCGCCGATGCCACGCAGATCCGCCGGGACCACCGGCGGCTGCCACACGCAGACGGCCGCCAGCAGCGCGGCCAGGCCGAAACCACCCAACAGCCGGGCCGGCACGGGCCCGACAGCCGGCCGGCGGGCCAGGCGGGTCGACAGCCAGGCCGGCGGGCGGGCGGCGGCGGCCAGCACCGGCAGCGCGAACATCGTCGCCAACCGGGTCGCGTTCAACCCCACCGGCGTGTGCACTCCGGCGGCGACCAGCACCCCGACGGCGGCCAGCAGCGCGCCGAACCGCACCGGCCGGTACGCCACCAGCGCCGCCACCACCAGGCTCGTCACCACCGCCCGCAGGGTGTCGGTGCGGCTGATGTTCATCCAGCCGCCGTCGCCGAAGAGCACCGCGGTCGCGCCCAGCGGCACGGCCGCCGCGACACCGAGCGCCAGCCCGTCGGCGTACCGGCGGGCCAGCAGCAGCGCCGCGCCCGCCAGGCCGACGAACAGGCCGGCCACCGGGCTCGTCGCCGAGGCCAGCAACGCGCCCGCCGCGGCCAACGCGACCCGACGACCCGGGGGTACGCCCCGAGTCAGCGCGACCAGCGCGGCCAGCCCGAAGGCGACACCGAGGGCGTACGTCACCCGGCCCGAGACCAGGTTGCCGGCCAGCGTGACCACGCCGACCAGGCTGCCCAGCAGCGGTCGGGGCACCGACGTGCGGACCAGTAGCGCGGCCAGCGCGGTCGCCGACGCCACCAGCGCCAGCGCACCGGTCACCCGCACGCCGAACACCGCCATCACAGGCTGCGACACCAGGCTGTAGCCGAACTGCTGCACCCCGCCGTACCAGCGCAGATCCACCGGGCTGAGCCCGTGGGCGGCGAAGAAGTCGGCGCGGGCGACCTGCGCGGCGAGGTCCGAGCCCATCAGCGGCAGGGCCAACCAGAGCGCGCCGAGCACGACGGAGAGACCGGCGGCCACCGCCACCACCCGACTGCGCCGCATGCCCACCTCCGTACCGCGACAACCGTACTGGCAGCATGTCCGGCGTGCCTCACCACCTCGCGCGCTGGACCGGACTGGCGGGATCGGCGCTTCTCGCCGTCGCCGCGTTCCTGGGCGGCGCACTGACCGACTCACCCCTGCGCAGCAACCCGGTCAGCATCTGGCAGGGCCCGAACGGGCCGCTGGTGCTCGTCGCCTGGCTGGTCGGCACCGCGCTGCTGGCGTACGCCTGGTGGTCGCTGCGCGACGACGTGCCGTCGACCCGCTGGGCGCTGGTCACCGTCGGGCTCTGGCTGCTGCCGCTGCTGATCGCGCCTCCGCTGGCCAGCCGCGACGTCTACGCGTACGCCTGCCAGGGCGCCAGCTACGCGGCCGGGATCAACCCGTACGAGCAGGGCGTCTCCGCGCTGCCCTGCCCCTGGCTGGACACCATCTCGTACATCTGGCGGGACACCCCGGCGCCCTACGGGCCGCTGTTCGTGGTGCTGTCCGGCGCGGTGGTCAAGGCCACCGGCTCGCTGACCGGCGCGATCGTGGTGTTCCGGCTGATCGCCGTGGCGGGGGTCGCGCTGATGGCGGTCAGCCTGCCGGTGCTGGCCCGACGGGTGGGCGTACCGGCCTCCCGGGCGGTCTGGCTGACGCTCGGCTGCCCGCTGGTCGCCGTGCACCTGGTCTCCGGCGCGCACAACGACGCTCTGATGGTCGGCCTGCTCGTCGCCGGGCTGGCCGTGATCGCCTCCCGGCCCGGACGCCCCGGCCCGCTGCTCGCCGGTGGCGTGCTGCTCGGTCTCGCCGCCGGCATCAAGGTGACGGCGCTGGTCGTGGTGCCGTTCGCCGCGCTGGCCGCGATCGTCGGCGGGTACTCGATCCGCGCGCTGATCCGCCACGGCGGCTGGGTCGTCGGCGGCGCGGTCGCCGTCGTGGTCGGGGTGACCTTCGCCGCCGGCCTCGACTTCGGCTGGGTCGGCGGGCTGGCCCGAGGTGGTGACGTGATCGCCTGGACGTCGCCGTCCACGGCGGTCGGGCAGACCGTCGGCTACCTGGCGGTGCCCTTCGGCGGGCACGTCGACGCACTCGCCGTCACCCGGGGGATCGGCGTCGCGGTGCTGGCGGTGCTGCTGGTGTGGCTGTGGTGGCGGGCCCGCACCAGGGAGCCGCTGTGGTACGCCGCCGTGGCGCTGACCGCTACGGTCGCCCTCGCGCCACTGTTCCACCCCTGGTACTGGGTCTGGCCCCTCGCGGTTCTGGCGGCCACCGCCCGGCGTACCGGATGGTTCATGGTCGTCGCGCTGGTGGCGTCGTTCCTGGTGCTGCCCGACGGCACCGGGCTGCCCCGGTACACCAAGACGGTCGGGGCGCCACTGATGACGCTGTTGGTGATCGTGCTGGCCATCCGGTTGGTACGGTCGGCTCGGGCGGCCCGCCAACCGGTCGCCGCCGACTGAGGGAAGGTGCGCCGGTGACCACTCCCGGCGCACCTTCGCCGCCGATCCCTGGCCCGCTGACCGCCCGGTTTGCCCGGTATGCCGGGCTGGTCGGCGCGATCCTGCTCGGCCTCGCCGGACATCTCGGCGGGGCACTGCCCGACGCCCCGCTCGGCGCGACCCCGGCGTCGATCTGGCGGGCCCCGGGCGGCCCGGCAACGCTTACCTGCTGGCTGGTCGGCACCGCGCTGCTCGTCGGAGCGTGGTGGTCACTGCGCGCCGGCGCCTGGTGGTCACTGCGCGCTGGCGCTTGGTGGTCGCTGCGCGCCGGCGCGCCGTCAACTCGTTGGGCGTACGTCACCGCCGGGCTGTGGGCGCTGCCGCTGCTGCTCGCGCCGCCCCTGGGCAGCCGTGACGTCTACTCGTACGCCTGCCAGGGCTGGACCTACGCGCACGGGGTCGACCCGTACGCGGTTCCGGTGGCGGCGGCCGGCTGCCCGTGGGTGGAGACGGTGGCGCCGATCTGGCGGGACACGCCAGCGCCGTACGGGCCGGTGTTCGTGCTGCTCGCGGCGCTCGCAGTGACTGTCGGAGGCGGGCTCACCGGCACTGTCGTACTGCTGCGGGTCATCGCCGTGGCCGGGTTGCTGCTGGCCGCGTTCTGCCTGCCTCCGCTGGCCCGGGCCACCGGAGTGCCGACCCGGCGGGCGGCCTGGCTGGCGCTGGCCGCGCCGCTGGTCGGCGTACACCTGGTGGCCGGCGCGCACAACGACGCCGTGATGCTGGGGCTGCTGCTGTGCGGGCTGTTGGTGGCGGTCCGCCGGCCGGGCCGGCCCGCCGCGCTCCTGCTCGCCGGGGCGCTGCTCGGACTGGCGGTGACCGTGAAGGCCAGCGCCGTGGTGGTGGTGCCGTTCGCGGCGCTGCTGGGAGCGTCCGGCCGTACGGTGTTCCGCAGCGGTGCGTGGCTGGGCGGCGGCCTCGTCGCCGCGGTGCTCGGCAGCTCGGCGTTGACCGGTCTGGGGTTCGGCTGGGTGGGTGGGCTGACCCGCAGCGGGGACTCCGAGCAGTGGACGTCGCCGCCCACCGCCGTCGGATTCGTCGTCGACTACGCCGGCGCGCTGGTCGGGCGCGACCCGCAGGCCGTGCCAGTGACCCGCGTGGTCGCGTTGGTGCTGCTAGCAGTCGCGCTCGTGGCCCTCTGGTGGCGAACCTGGCGGAGATTGCGGGCTTCGGCTGACACGGTCTCGGACCGCTGCCGGGTGGCGCTGCACGCGGCCGGCCTGGCACTGGTCGCCACCGTCGTCCTGTCCCCGGTCTTCCACCCCTGGTACGCGACCTGGCCGCTGGCGCTGCTCGCGCTCACCGCCGCCCGGACGACGTGGTTCGCGCTGCCGGTGGCGGTCGCGGCCTTCCTGGCGCTGCCTGACGGCACCAACCTGGCCCGTTTCACGAAGGCCCCCGGCGCGGTGGCGATGACCGTCCTGCTCCTGTTCCTGCTCCTTCGGATGTGGCGGCACGGACCGGAGCGCTCGCTACATCCGTGACCATCGGTCGGAGGCGCGAAGATCGCGCTCGAACGTGGATGTAGTGGCCTCCCGCACTGACGAGGCCACTACATCCTGGAGCTTGTCTCATCCTGTTTGGGCTGTTCAGGAGTGGTTGACAGGTCTTGTTGGTGTGGTGGGGTGC
>NZ_JBNCKS010000109.1:0-9194 GCF_049841635.1 Micromonospora sp. DT44
ACAAAACCAAAGAGTGACACGAAGAAAACGAAGACTTCGAATAGCCCTAGGCCACGCCGCACAGGTTAAAGATCAAGTTAGGGCCGGTTTCATAAGAACTGGCCGGCCTGCGGCGGGCCCGGACGACGACCGACGGCGTTGCGGTTTCGTCCGGATACAACACCGGTATCCGGACGAAACCGCGCCTTGCCGGATCGCCGCCCGGACTCCGCCTCGGCTCGACCGCCCTTATGAAACCGGCCCTAGTCCGGCAATAGCGGCATCTCGACATCGGGAGCCCGGCCGAGCAGCACCGCCCGGGTGAGTGCCGTCGAGCCGAAGCGGTCGCGGACCGCGTCCACGGCGGCGTCCAGGTCGGCCCCGGTGTCGGGTTGGAACGGCAACTCCGGCTGCACCGGGTTGTCGTCCAGGTTGCCGACCGAGACGCCGAGCAGGGTGACGCCGCGCCGGTCGATCTCCGGTAGGGCGGCCCGCAGCAGTGTCCGGGCGGCGGCGAGCAGTGGGCTGGTGTCCGCAGTCGCCTTGCGCACCGTATGCGAGCGGGTGGCGCGGGTGTAGTCGCCGAAACGTAGCCGCAGCACCACGGTCCGTCCGGACCGTCCGGCCGCCCGCATCCGTCGGGTGACCCGGTCGACCAGGCCGGCGAGGATGGCGTCCAGTTCCTCCGGCGCATGCGGGGTACGACCCAACGCGTGCTGCGCGCCCATCGAGCCCCGGCGGCGGCCCACCTGCACCGCCCGGGGGTCCCGGTCGTGGGCGAGAGCGTGCAGGTGCCGACCGGTGCCGGCCCCGAGCAGGGACACCAGCGCGGCCTCGCCGAGCCGGGCCACGTCCGCCACGGTACGGATCCGGCGTTCCCGAAGCTTCGCGGCGGTGACCGGACCGACGCCCCAGAGCCGTTCCACCGGCAGCGGATGCAGGAACGCCGTCTCGGCGTCGGGGGCGACAACCAGCAGCCCGTCCGGCTTCGCCACTCCGCTGGCCACCTTCGCCAGGAACTTCGTCCGGGCCACACCCACCGTGATCGGCAGGCCGACCCGGTCGCGGACCTCCCGGCGCAGCCGCTGGGCGATGTCGGCCGGTGTGCCGACCAGCCGGCGTAGCCCGCCCACGTCGAGGAACGCCTCGTCGATGGAGAGCCCCTCGACCAGCGGCGTGGTCTGCCGGAAGATCTCGAACACCGCCCGGCTGGCCTGCGTGTATGCCGACATCCGGGGCGGCACCACGATCGCGTCCGGGCAGAGCCGTCGTGCCTGCTGACCGCCCATCGCGCTGCGCACACCCCGCGCCTTCGCCTCGTAGCTGGCGGCCAGCACCACGCCGCCGCCGACGATCACCGGCCGTCCGCGCAGGCGCGGGTCGTCACGCTGCTCGACCGACGCGTAGAAGGCGTCCAGGTCGGCGTGCAGGATGTGGGCGCCGTGCGACACGTACACATGTTCGCATGACGGCCGATCGTCACGGCAGTGAGCTGGGAGAACGCCCGCTCAGTCGAGGCAGAACTCGTTGCCCTCCGGGTCTGCCATGACGATGTGGCCGGCGCCGAGCGGGGGAGCGGGCTCGTGTCGGGCGAGCCGCGTGGCGCCCCGAGCGGCGAGCCGGTCGGCCTCCGCCTCCAGGGCCGCCATCCGGTCGTCGCCCGTCAGCCCCGGCGCGGCCCGCACATCGAGGTGGACGCGATTCTTGGCCTGCTTGCCCTCCGGCACCCGCTGGAAGAACAGCCGTGGCCCCGCCCCCGTGGGGTCGACCACCGCCGACGCGTCGTTGCGGCGCTCCGGCGGCACACCCATCGCGTCCAACGCGGCCTCCCACGAGTCGAAGCCCACGGGCGGGCCCTGCAACTCGTAGCCGAGGGTGTCGGCCCAGAACGCCGACAGGGCGGCCGGATCGGCAGCGTCGAACGTTATCTGCACCTCACGGGCCATGGCAGCATCCTCGTTTCCGGTCTGGTCGGTCATGTCGCCATCCTCTCGCGACGGACCGACAGGATCGGTGCGCAACGGCCGCGGTCAGCTCACAGGTCGCCGAAGGGGCGGGCGTAGCGGAATTCGCCCCGGATCGATCCGTGCCAGGCGGTCAGCGGTCGGGCCATGAAGTACTGCGGGCCCCACGGCTGCGGCGGGGTGATGCCCAGCTCGACGGCCGGCCGGAACCCGAAACGCGGGTAGTAATCGGGGTGGCCGAGCAGCACCACGAGCGCCTCGTCTCGGGCGTCGGGCGACCGTCGCGACCGCCGTCGGTGCTCCTGGTGGCGGTGTCCGTGCTGATCCCGTGTTCCGGCGCGTGCTCCGGCCCGTGTTCCGGCGCGTGCTCCGGCCCGTGTTCCGGCGCGTGTTCCGGCCCGTGTTCCGGATCGTCGGCAGGGCCGTGGTCGGCGGCGGCGAAGGCTGCGGCGTGCACGGCCCGGATGGCGTCGACATCGGCGGGGGTCTCGCGTCGGATCAACACCGCGCCACCATAGGCCGGCCGGGAACACGACTCCACGAGTTATTCGCGCGGCGCTGGGTGACGCTGAAGGAGACTCTGGCGGACCCGCTTCTCGGCAGGTGTCGATTGGCACCGCTTAGGCCTCGGGACGGAAGTACCACAAGAAGCGTGATGCCTGGGAGTCATCTTGATGACTCCCAGGCATCACGCTCGTCGGGCATCACGCTCGTCGGGCATCACGCTCGTCGGGCATCACGCTCGTCGGGCATCACGCTCGTCGGGCATCACGCTCGTCGGGCGTCGGGCGTCGGGCGTCGGGCGCGGTAGGCGGTGGTGGGCCGTGGGCCGTGGGCGGGGTCAGCCGACGGCGGTGGGTGACGGCGGGGCGCTGCCGCCCTGGGGCGCCTCCGGGGTCATCAGCCGGATGATCTCTTTCTGGTCGGCAGGGGAGGGCAGCCCCCAGTGCGGCCGGTACCCGTACACCTCGTGCAGTGGGGTGGAGCCGGTGCGGCCGTCCAGGATCTCCACGGCGTCCGTGCCGATCAGGCCGGGGTGTTCCACGCCGCAGGCCTCGGCGACCTTGGTCAGGTCCCGGCGCAACGTCGCCAGGTAGTTGGCTGCCCGGACGGACTTGAGCGTCGGGTCGAGGCCCCGGGCCAGCCACGCGTTCTGTGTCGCCACCCCGGTGGGGCAGCTGTCGGTGTGGCACTTCTGCGCCTGGATGCAGCCGATCGACAGCATCGCCTCCCGGCCCACGTTGACCATGTCGCAGCCGAGCGCGAACGCCACCACGGCGTTGTCCGGCAGGCCGAGCTTGCCGCTGCCGATGAACACCACCCGCTCGTGCAGGTCGTGTTCCGCGAAGACCTTGTAGACCCGGGAGAAGCCCTGTTGGAACGGGAGCGACACCGAATCGGTGAAGATCAGCGGTGCGGCGCCGGTGCCTCCCTCGCCGCCGTCGACCGTCACGAAGTCGACGCCCCGGCCCGTGTCGCGCATCAGGCCGGCCAGCTCCTGCCAGAAGCTCAGGTCGCCGACCGCCGACTTGATGCCCACCGGCAGGCCCGTCTCGGCGGCCAGCAGCTCCACCCAGTCCAGCAGGCTGTCGCAGTCGGAGAACTCGGCGTGCCGCGATGGGCTCACGCAGTCCTGACCGGCCGGGATGCCCCGGGTCGCGGCGATCTCGGCGGACACCTTCGCTCCGGGGAGCAGGCCGCCGAGGCTCGGCTTCGCCCCCTGGCTTAGCTTGATCTCCAGGGCGCGCACGGGAGCGCCGGCGACGAGGTCCTTGAGCCGGTCGAGGCTGAACCGGCCGTGTTCGTCGCGGCAGCCGAAGTACGCCGTACCGAGCTGGAAGATTAGGTCACCGCCGTTGCGGTGGTACGGCGACAGGCCACCCTCTCCGGTGTTCTGCAGACATTCGGCGAGGGCGGCGCCCTTGTTCAGCGCGGTGATGGCGTTGCCGGAGAGCGAGCCGAAGCTCATGCCGGAGATGTTGACCACCGACCCCGGCCGGAAGGCGCGCGCTCGACCCCGGGCCGCCCCGAGTACCTTCGCGCACGGCAGTCGGACGTCGTGCCCGGCCGTCGGCGACGACGGTGGGACGGCCCGGCCGAACGTGCGGTGCTTGATGATCGGGTACCCGGGGGTGAACTCGATGTCGTTGTCCGTACCGAAGCCGAAGTAGTTGTTCTCCTGCTTGGCGGACGCGTACACCCAGCGGCGCTGGTCCCGGGTGAACGGGCGCTCCTCGTTGTTGCCCGCCACGATGTACTGCCGCAGCTCCGGCCCGATCGCCTCCAGCAGGTACCGGGCGCGGCCCAGCACCGGGAAGTTGCGCAGCAGCGCGTGGTCGCGCTGGATCAGATCCCTCGCGGCGAGCGCCGCGACGGCGGCGGCGACCGTGGGTACGGCTCGACGGGCCCAAGTCATGACCAGCACTCTTTCCGCCCGCGCCGTCGGCCAAACCGGCCAGTCGCGCCGACGCGCTGGTCAGGACCCAGGCCGGGTTGTGGCCGCTGAGAAGAGCCGACAACGAGGCGCGCGCGCCTTCGCGCTTGTGGCGGGCCCGGTGCGGTGCGGGTTCAACCCGCACCGCACCCGGTGGCTCAGCGGTGCCGGAACGTCTCGCGGACGGACCCGCCGACGATCGTGCACCACGTGCTGGTGCTGAGCTTGCCGTTGCGGGGCAGACCGTGCAGTGCCTGCAGGTCCTGCACCGCTCTGCGGGTGGCGTGGTCGTAGGCCCCGGTGACGGTCACCGCGTACCCCTTCTTGGCCAGGATCTCCTGCACCGCGGTGACCGGCGCTCCGCTGGCGTGCTGGTCCAACTCGGGCGCCAGCGTCTCCCAGGTCGCCGTGGTGAGCGTGGCGTCCACGTCGACCGGGATGCCGTTGCGGGCCTGCCAGTCCTGCACGGCGGCCACGGTCGCGGCGTCGAACGTGCCGCTGACCGTCACGGCGTAGCCCCGGAAGGCCAGCAGGTGCTGCACCACCCGGACCGACGGCGAGTTGACGAACCGCCACAGGTCGGGCCAGCGGCGGGCCGGCACGTCACCGAGCGACGTGCCGAGGGCGGCGTGCACGCGCCGCCGCAGCTCGGGGAACTGCCGGTAGAAGGCCGCGCCGGGGCAATCGGTCGTGCGGAAGTCCCAGTGGCCGAAGATGTCGTACGCGTGCAGCCCGTACTGCCGGCAGATCGTCACGCAGAGCTTGACCAGCGAGTCGGTGAGCGCCTCCGGTGGCGTCTCGGTGACGTAGGTGCCCTCGTTCTCGATGCCGATGGCCCGGCCGTTCTCACCCGGGCAGTGCGCCGCGATCATCTGGCGGTCGCCGGCTTCGAGGCGCTCCAGGCTGCCCCGGCGGCCCTCCAGCGCGTAGCCGCCCCGGCTCACCGTGAAGTGCTGACCGGTGTCCGACCAGCCGTTGCCGTCCACGTGCAGGTCCTGGCAGTCGTGGGCCAGCTTGACCGCCTGCTCGCGGGAGTAGTCGGTGACGTTCGGGAACGCCATGTGATGCACGATGATCTTGTTGGTGGCGATGGCGCTGACCGACAGCGGGTCCGCCGGTGGGCGGGCGCCCCACTCGTCGCAGCCGATGATCCAGTCCAGGTCCGTGCCGGGGGCGGCCTGCGCCGCGCCCGAGAAGGCGAGTTCGCTTCCGACGACGGCGACCGCAGCCGCGCCGAGACCGGCGCGCAGCAGTGTCCGGCGGTCCACTTCGGAATGCTCGACGTGCATGACATCTCCTCCTGCGGCCGACGGCGGGGGGATGAAAAGTAGCTCCAGTGGCCGCACGCACCACGGAGAATATTGCCAGACCCGGCCGCGCACCAGAGCCAGTCGCGTTTCCGTGTCCGCTGTTGGGGGTAGGTCGGGGGCGGACTGTCCGCGCTGCCTCTTAAGGAATAACCAGATGAGTGACAAGGTCAGCGACGCGGTGGGCGACGCCCTCCGCTCGGTGATGCTCTTCCTGCCCAAAGCCGTCGCCTTCGTGGCGATCCTGGCGGCCGGATGGCTGATCGCCAAGGCCGTGTTGAAGATCGTGGAGAAGATCCTCGAACGGGTCGGCTTCGACCGCGCCGTCGAGCGCGGCGGCATCCGTCGCGCCCTCAACCGATCCCGGTACGACGCCAGCGACATCGTCGCGAAGCTCGCGTACTACGCGGTGCTGCTGCTCACCCTCCAGCTCGCCTTCGGCATCTGGGGACCCAACCCGATCTCCGACCTCATCACCGCCGTGGTCGCGTGGTTGCCCCGCGCCTTCGTCGCGATCGTCATCGTCGTGGTCGCCGCCGCCATCGCCAACGCCGTCAAGGACATCATCGGCGGCGCGCTCGGCGGGCTGTCGTACGGCCGGGCCCTGGCGGGCATCGCCTCGGTGTTCATCCTCGGTCTGGGCGTCATCGCCGCGTTGAACCAGATCGGCGTGGCCACCGCGGTCACCACCCCGGTGCTGATCGCCGTGCTGGCCACCGTCGGCGGCATCCTCGTGGTCGGAGTCGGCGGTGGCCTCATCCGTCCGATGCAGAATCGCTGGGAGTCGTGGCTGACCCGCGCCGAGCAGGAGTCGCAGGCGATCGCCACCCACACCCGCGCCTACCGGGCCGCGCGCGCCGACGCCGAGGCCGAGGCGGCACGAGCCGAGACCGCCCGCACCGAGGCCGAAGCGGCCCGGTCGGCCGCCGCCCGCGCCGACGCGGACCGCACGTCGGCCGTAGGCCGTCCCTTCGAGGCCGACAGCACGTCGACGACGACTTTCCCGTCGGATGCGGACGCCACGCAGATCGTGAACCGCCACTCCGACCCCGAGGCCACGCAGATCGTGACCCGCCACTCCGACCCCGAGGCCACGCAGGTGGTGACCCGCCCGTCCGACGCGGACGCCGACCAGGTGACCTCTCGCCAGTCGGATCCCGAGGTCACGCAGGTGGTGACCCGCCCGTCCGACGCGGACGCCACGCCGGTGCGGTCGTCGACCGACGACACGACCCAGGTCGTCGGCCGGGAGACGTCCGCCGACGCCGCCCCGGCCCGGGAGGCCACCGACGACACGACGCAGGTGGTGGGCCCCAGCCGGGACGCCGACACGACCCAGGTGATCAGCGGTGGTGTGGTCCCCGGGCAGCGCACCAGCGACGACAGCGAGACCACGACGGTCATCCCGCCGGTGGACCCCGACCGGCGCTGAGCCGGGTCGGGTCGAGCGGAGGGCCAGCGGGGCGGAATCCACCGGGATTCCGCCCCGCTCCCGTCTCGCCCGGCCCGTCGAAAGGCCTGGCCGGCGTCGGCGCGACCGGTCTACCATCGCCGATATGACCTGGCGACATTGATCCCGCCCCGTAGGCCACACCCGTGGGCCACCGCGGACACCGCACGTCCGGTGTCCGCGTCCACTCCCACGGGAAGGTCCCCATGAACCATCTCGCCGCGCGCGTGCCCGACCCGGCGGTGCGCCGCCTCTCGGCGACCCTCTACGGGTACGCGTTCCTCAGCGACCTCGTCCTGCTCTACCCGCTGTACGTGGTGCTCTTCGCCGACACCGGCCTGTCGGTGGGGCAGATCTCGTCGCTGTTCGTCATCTGGTCGGGCGCCGGAATCCTGTTCGAGGTGCCGTCCGGCGCGTGGGCCGACGTGGTGTCCCGCCGGCTGCTGCTGTGCCTCGCCCCGCTGGTGACCGCCGCCGGCTACGCGCTGTGGGTGCTGCTCCCGTCGTACCCGGCCTTCGCGGTTGGTTTCCTGCTCTGGGGCGCCGGTGGCGCGTTGGTCTCCGGCGCGCTGGAGGCACTGGTCTGGACCGAGTTGGCCCGCCTCGACGCCAGCGACCGGTACGCCCGCGTGCTCGGCCGCGCGCGCACCGCGGGCGTCCTGGGCGTGGTGGTCACGGGGGTGCTCGCCGGCCCGGTGTTCGCCGCCGGTGGGTACCCGGCGGTCGGCGCGGGCAGCGTGCTCGCCTGCCTGCTCGCCGCGACCGTCGCCACCCGGTTCCCCGAACACCGCCCGTCGCCGGTCGTGGAGTCCGGTCCGGACGACCACGACGACGAGCTGACCTGGGCCGGGACGCTGCGGGCCGGTGTGCGGCAGGTTCGTACGCGGCCACCCGTGCGAGCCGCCGTGCTGCTGGTCGCCGTGGTGGCCGCCGACTGGGGAGCGCTGGACGAGTACACGCCGCTGCTGGCCCTGGACACCGGCGCCGGCGCACGGGCGGTACCACTGCTGCTCCTGCTGCTGTGGGCCGGCGTGACCGTGGGCGGGCTGCTCGCCCCGATGGGCGAACGGCTCGGCCGCCGCGGCTACGCAGCGCTGCTGGGGATCGTCGCGGTCGCGCTGGCCGGCGGCGCACTCGTCCGGCACCCGGCCGGTTTCGTGCTGCTCGCGGTGGCGTTCGCGGCCGCGCAACTGGCCACCGTCCTGGCCGACGCGCGACTACAGGCCCGGATCACCGGCGGCAGCCGCGCCACCGTCACCTCTCTGGCCGGGATGCTCACCGACGTGCTGATCATCGGGACGTACGCCGGGTACGGGCTGGTCGCCACGGCAGCCGGCAACGCGGTCGCGTTCGCGGTGGCCGCCGGGGCGTACCTCATCGTGGGCCTGGCGCTGCTGATCCGCCGCCGGCGCTCGACGGCCGTGAGCGGCGGCGTCGCCGCGGTCGTGGGCAGCGGCCCGGGCTGAGGGTGCGGCCCGGCGGCGGTCGCCCAGGCGCCCCCGTTACGACTGGTCGCCGTCGAGGTAGACCCAGCGGCCGTCCTCGCGGGCGAAGCGGCTGCGTTCGGTGAGCGTGCCCGGCTGGCCGGCCGCGCGGTAGTGGGCGTGGAACGTCACGGTGCCGGTGGCGTCGAGCAGGCCACCCCGCTCGGTCTCGACGATCTCCAGCCGCATCCACCGCTGCGCCGGGTCCAGATCGAGCTGCTCCGGCCGGGTCATGGAGTGCCAACTGCGCAGCAGGTAGTCGGTGTCGCCCAGCGCGAACGCGCTGAACCGCGAGCGCATCAACGCCTCGGCGGTCGACGCCGGGGCGTCGCCGCTGTGCGCGGGGGAGCAGCAGTCGGCGTACGCCCGGCCGGTGCCGCAGGGGCAGAGTCTGCCGGTTGTCGCGTTCGCCCGCCGGCCTCGTCCCGCTTTGCCCACCCGGCCATCCTGCCGCACCACCGGGTGGCCCCGGTGACCGGCCGCCGCCGACCCTGACCCGCCGCCGATCTGTGAGTGGGGTTGTCAAGAGGTGCGGTGGTGGGTGGTGATGGTGCGGTAGAGCTGTCGGGCGATGTA
>NZ_JBNCKS010000110.1:0-7479 GCF_049841635.1 Micromonospora sp. DT44
CACCAACAAGACCTGTCAACCACTCCTGAACAGCCCAAACAGGATGAGACAAGCTCCAGGATGCAGCGCGATCTTGCGGGCCACCCAGCGGGCCGGCGGGCCGGCGGCCGGCCACCCGGCGGGCCGGCGGCCCAGCCACCCGGCGGGCCAGCGGGCCAGTGGGCCAGCGGGCCAGCGGGCCACACAGCTTTGCCCGGGAGTATGTGGCTCCGGCCCATGTGCCGACGGACACACAGCTCGTAACTTCTTGCGCCATGACGGCAGAACCCGTGGCGGTCCCCCACGTCGTACAGGTCGACCTCGCCGGTCGGACCGCCTTGGTCACCGGCGGCGGCAGCGGCATCGGGCGGGCGTGCGCCCTGCGTCTCGGCGCGGCCGGCGCGAAGGTGCTCGTGGTGGACCGCAACCTGGAGGCGGCCAAGGCCGTGGCCGCCCAGGCCGGCGGACGCGCCGAGGGCGTGGACCTGGCCGACCCGGCTGCCGTGGACGCCCTCGACGTGGACGTCGACATCGTGGTGAACAACGCGGGGCTCCAGCACGTGGCGCCGGTGCAGGACTTTCCCGTCGAGCGTTTCGAGTACATCCAGCGGGTGATGGTGGAGGCGCCGTTCCTGCTGATCCGCCGGGCGCTGCCGCACATGTACGCCCGGGGCTGGGGTCGGATCGTCAACATCTCGTCGGTGCACGGCCTGCGGGCCTCGCCGTACAAGGCGGCGTACGTCTCGGCGAAGCACGCCCTCGAAGGGCTCTCCAAGGTGGTGGCGCTGGAGGGCGCCGCGCACGGGGTGACCGCCAACTGCATCAACCCCGCGTACGTGCGGACCGCCCTGGTGGAGAGCCAGATCGCCGACCAGGCGGCCAGCCACGGCATTGAGGAGGCCGAGGTCATCGAGAAGATCATGCTGGCACGGGCGGCCGTCAAACGGCTGATCGAACCGGAGGAGGTGGCCGAGTTGCTGGCGTACCTCTGCTCGCCGCCGGCGGCCTTCATCACCGGCGCGTCGATCGCGCTCGACGGGGGCTGGACGGCCAACTAGTGGGTCCGCGCACAATGTCGACCATGTCGTCGCCGGTGGAGTTCCTGGAACTGCTCGCCCGCGAGGCCGCCGCGGTGGAGTTCGAAGGCCCGCTGGTGGCCGCGCGCGCCTCGGGTGTACCGCCGGCCCGGCTGGCCGAGTTGGAGCAGGCCAAGACGGTGGCGTTGCGTGTCCGCGCGCTGCTGGAGCGCCGTCGTCGCCGGGAGACCGAGCTGTCCGGCCTGTACGACACGGTCAGTGACCTGGCCGGGCTGCGCGACCTGGACGACGTGCTGCGGGCGATCGTGCACCGGGCGCGCAACCTGCTCGGCGCCGACGTGGCGTACATGACGCTGAACGACGACGAGCGCGGCGACACGTACATGCGGGTGACCGACGGGTCCGTGTCGGCCCGCTTCCAGCGGTTGCGGTTGCCGATGGGCGCCGGCCTCGGTGGTCTGGTGGCCCAGTCCGGCGCGCCGTACGTCACCGCCAACTACGGCGAGGACGCGCGCTTCCACCACACCGGCGAGATCGACGCCGGCGTGGGCGAGGAGGGCCTGGTGGCGATCCTCGGGGTGCCGCTGCGGCTCGGCTCCACCTCGATCGGGGTGCTCTACTCGGCCAACCGCTCGGCCCGGCCGTTCGCCCGGGAGGAGGTGGCCTTGCTGGTCTCCCTGGCCGCGCACGCCGCGGTGGCGATCGACACGGCCCGGCTGCTGGCCGAGACCCGTTCGGCGCTGGCCGAGTTGTCGGCGGCGAACACCACCATCCGGGCGCACAGCAGCTCGGTGGAGCGGGCCGCGGCGGCGCACGACCGGATGACGGCGCTGGTGCTGCGCGGTGGCGGCGTGGAGGACGTGGCGGCGGCGGTGACCGACGTGCTGGGCGGGGCGCTGCTGGCGTTGGACGCCGAGGGTCGCCTGCTGGCCCGGGTCGGCGAGATCGACGAGCCGGAGCGGGCGGACATCGTCGAGGCGGTGGCCGCGTCCCGGACCGAGGGGCGCAGCGTCCGCCGTGGTCCACTGTGGTACGCGGCGGTGGTCGCCGGTACGGAGAACCTGGGCGCGCTGGTCTTGCGTCCCAACGACGAGTTGGTCGACGCGGACCAGCGCATCCTGGAGCGGGCCGCGCTGGTGACCGCCCTGCTGCTGCTGTTCCGCCGGACGGTCGCCGAGGCGGAGGGTCGGGTCCGTGGCGAGTTGCTGGACGACCTGATCGCCCGGCCGCTGCGCGACACCGACGCGCTGCGCAGCCGGGCCCGTCGGCTCGGGGTGGACCTGGACGCGCCGCACGTGCTGGTGACGGTGGGCGACGACGCGATCGCGGCGACCGGCTCGGCGCGGCAGCGGGTGCTCTCCTGGGCCACCACGTACGCCTCGACGCGGGGTGGCCTGGCGGCGGCGCGCGACGGTCGGGTGGTCCTGATGCTGCCGGGCCAGGACGCCGGCGGCAGCGCCCGCGCGGTGGCGCGGGACCTGTCGCGGGTGACGGGCCGGCCGGTGACCGCCGGGGCGAGTGGCCCGGCGACGGGGCCGGGGGCGCTGGCGGGGACGTTCCACGAGGCGGACCGCTGCCTCACCGCGCTTGGCGCGTTGGGCCGCGCCGGTCAGGGGGCGAGCACCGCAGAGCTGGGCTTCGTCGGGTTGCTGTTGGGCACGGTGGGTGACCAGGGCGACAAGGACGTGGCGCGGTTCCTCACCACCACGGTCGGGCCGGTCGTCGACTACGACGCCCGGCGCGGGACGGCACTGGTGAAGACGTTGGAGGCGTACTTCGGGGTGGGCGGCAGCCTGGCCCGGGCCGCCGAGCAGCTGCACGTGCACGTCAACACGGTGACGCAGCGGCTGGAGCGGGTCGGGCAGTTGCTGGGCGCGGATTGGCAGCGGCCCGAGCGGGCGTTGGAGGTGCAGTTGGCGCTGCGCCTGCACCGGTTGCGCGCCCCGGCGGGCTGACCCGACACACGGTCGAGAGAGCCCGGCCAGGGCGCGCGGTCGGGTCAGCGGGCGCGGATGCCGTCGAGGACGGCGTCGACGACCTGCGCCGGCAGTTTGTGGTCGTCCAGCTCCGGGTTCCACTGGAGTACGCGTTGGATCAGCATCGGCCCGGTGAGCAGCGCCATGGTCACCTCGACGTCGATGTCGGGCCGCAGCAGGCCCTCGTCGATGCCGCGCCGCAGCACCTCGCGCATGAGCTGCCGCCGGGGCGCGATGATGTTCTGGTAGAGCTGGAACTGGTCCGGGCTGCGGTTCACCGCCGGCACCAGGCACGGCATGATCTTCGCCGCGCGCGGGTCGACGTTCTGCCCGACCGCGCCGACCAGCAGGAGCAGGTCGTCACGCACGGAGTGCCCGGCCGGTTGGGGCATGATGCCCTTGAGTCGGCGCAGCGCATCGAGCAGCAGCGCGTCCTTGCCGGCCCAGCGGCGGTAGATGGTGGCTTTGCCGACGCCGGCGCGGGCGGCGATCGCCTCGATCGAGAGCGCCTCGACGGTGCTGCCCTCGGCGAGCAGGTCGAGGGTGGCCTCGACGATCGCCTCGTCGGCACGGATGCTCCGCGGTCGCCCGGGCGACCGCGGAGCATCGGCGGTGGAGGTCATGTCGGACATTGTCCTCGAACCTAGGCCGTCCCGGCCAACTCGGGCTCGGTGGCGGGTGCTGCCGTCGCCGGCGTCAGGGCCTCACGGCCCGGCATCCACCGCAGCACCACCAGCATGCCGAGAGCCGCGACGATCGCGGACAGCGCCGCCGCCCAGTGCATGGCCGTGACGAAGGCGTCGTTGGCCGCCGAGATCAGCGTGGGCGCCGCCGGGCCGAGTTGCCCGGCCGCCGCGTACGCCCCGGAGATCGACTCGTTGGCCGCGTCCTGCGCCTGGGCGGGCAGGCCGGTCAGCGCGTCGCCCACGTCGCTGCGGTAGACCGCGCTGAGCACCGAGCCGAGGACCGCCACGCCGAGCGCGCCGGCCACCTGGCGGACGGTGTTGCTCACCGCGGAGCCGACACCGGCCTTCTCGCGCGGCAGCGCCGACATGATGGACTCGGTGGCCGGCGGCATGATGTTGGCCATCCCGACGCCCTGGAGGAAGAAGACGACCAGCACCATCCAGATCGGGGTGGAGGCGTCGATGAAGGCGAACGCGGCCAGCGCCACCACGGTCAGCCCCAGCCCGACGGCGGCGACCGCCCGGCCGCCGTAGCGGCGGACCATCGCGGCGCTGCGCGGCGCGAAGATCAGCTGGGCCCCGGCGAAGGGCAGGAAGAGCAGACCGGTCTGCAGCGGGCTGTAGTCGCGAACCAGCTGCAGGTAGAAGGAGCTGAAGAACATCACGCCCATGGCGGCGAAGAACACCAGGCCGACGATGGCCACCGGTGCGGCGAAACGGGGCACCTTGAACAGGCGGACGTCCAGTGACGGGTGGTCGGAGCGGAGCTCGTGCCGCACGAACCAGGCCAGCACGGCGATGCCCACCAGGATCGAGCCCCAGGCCACCGGCCGGTCGAAGCCGTGCTCGCCACCGTCGATGATGCCGTAGGAGAGGGCCACCAGGCCGACCACGGAGAGCAGGACGCCGAGCAGGTCGACGCGGCCGGGGCGCGGGTCACGCGACTCGGGGACGAGCAGCGCCACCAGGATCACGCCGGCGACGACCACCGGGACGTTGATCAGGAAGACCGAGCCCCACCAGAAGTGCTCCAGCAGCGTGCCGCCGAGGATCGGGCCGATCGCCACGGCCAGTCCGACCGCGCCGGCCCAGATACCGATGGCCCGGCCGCGCTCGCGGGGGTCGAAGACGTTGGAGATGATCGAGAGCGTCACCGGCATGATGGCCGCGCCGCCGACCCCCATCAGGGCGCGCGCCGCGATGAGCTGCGCGGGGCTGTCGGCGTACGCCGAGAGCAGCGACGCCAGGCCGAACAGCGCCAGCCCGATCATCAGGAAGCGCTTGCGGCCGGCGCGGTCGCCGAGCACGCCGAAGGTGAACAGCAGGCCGGCGAAGACCAGCGTGTAGGAGTTGATCGCCCACTCCAGCTCGCCCTGGCTGGCGCCGAGACCGTGTACCGGGTCGGCCAGGGTGCGTAGGGCGACGTTGAGGATCGTGTTGTCGAGGACGACGACGAGGAGGCTGATCACCAGCACCCCCAGGATCGCCCACCTCCTCGGGTGTCCTGTGTTGTTGTGCAGCTCCATGCCCGGTTCTCCCCCCGGTTGCACCCGTTCCGCAATACGATACGGGCCAGACTCGTAACGGCGAACAGACTACGACCGCCATTAACGATACGGAACTGTTTCGTATCGGAAGTGGTCGGCGTCACGTCTCGGCGCGACTCCGCTCCCCCGGCTCCGGCACGCTCAGACAGGCGGCCACGGCGGCCGGCAGCGCGCTCATGTGGACCGCGGGCGCGGCGAGCGGTTCGATCCAGCCCGGCCCCGCGCCGTAGACGCGCAGGCCCGGAAAATCGCGGGCGAAACGCACGAGACGGTACGCACGCCCGGTGACCGGCGTCTGCGACCACACCACGACGGTGTACGGGCGAGCGCGGCGCACGGCGCTGCTCAGCGCGGACCACGGCAGCGCGGGCCCCAGGTGCAGGCAGCCATGCCCCCGCTCCCGCAGGGCCGCGGCGAGGGCGTGCAGACCGAGCGAGTGCGCCTCCCTCTCGACGCCGGCCAGCAGCACCCCGCCGGTCGGCAGGGACCGCCCGGGATCCCGGCGATACACGTCCAGCCCGACCCGGACGCCCTCGGACAGGGCGTGTTCCACGGCGATCTCGCCGGCGTCGCGCCCCGACAGAGGCGCCAGCAGCGGCTGGCAGACCTGCTCCCAGAGCGCCGGCACGCCCCACTCGGCCGCCAACTCCAGCATCAGCGCGGCGACCCGGTTACCGTCCAGGTCCTCGGCCGCCAGCGAGACCCGCTTGAGCGCGGTCTGCACGGCGTCTGCCGGCATCGGATCGGTCAGCACAGACGTACCCCCGGGTCGGTGTTCTCTACCCAGGATTCGCCGCGACCGGGCGCGGCGGATGCGCCCGGCGCGGAATTTACCGGCGGCGAACCGACGCCGACCCGCGCGGCCCGATTTGACCGGACCTCCTAGCTTGAAGATCCACACAGCCCAGCGGAAGGCCCTACCCCATGCCCGTCGGCTTCACCATGGCGATCGTCCTCGCCGTCGCCCTGGTCGTCAGCGCCGTCGCCGCGCTCGTCGCCCCCGCCCGCTCGCTGAAGCGGGTGGCTGCCCTCGCCGCGCTCGGCTTCCTCACCCTCAGCCTGGTGGTCGGCATCGCCTCCAGCGCCCACTCGGTGCCGATCCGCTCGGTCGGCATCGTGACCAGCTTCGGCAAGCCGACCGGCGAGGTGACTGGCTCAGGCCTGAAGTGGGTGGCCCCCTGGCAGAAGGTCGGCGAGTGGGACGCGGGCCGGCAGAAGTACGACCACATCGGCGGCAATGACTGCGTCCGGGTCCGTACCGGAACGCTCGCCGACGCCTGCGTCGAGGTGCTCATCGAGTGGCAGGTCAAACCGGAGAACGCCCCCAAGCAGTTCATGGACTACAAGGGAGACTTCGTGAGCTTCCGGGGACAGCGGGTGGGCGTGCAGCTCGACAGCGCGGTCAACGACGCGTTCGCCGCGTACAACCCGCTGGAGAAGATCGACGCGCGCACCGGCGACCTCAACGTCGACCTCAAACCGTTCGCGGCGAACATCAAGACCAGCGCGGAGAGCCGCCTCGCCACGGACGTCGACATCCTGTCGGTGACCATCACCCGGGTCAACCACGACGACAAGACCGAGGGCAACATCAAGGCGTTCCAGGACAAGCTGGCGCAGACCCGCAACCTGGAGCAGGACCGTAAGAACGCCGAGATCTCCAAGCAGATCACCGAGACCAACGCGAAGGTCGACAAGGTGACCCGGTGCCTGGAGATCGCCGAGAAGAACGGCGGGAACCCGGGCCTGTGCATCAACCCGGGCATCGTCACCGGCAAGTGACCCGGGGCGGGGGCTCAGACCATCCGACGCAGCGCGTTCTCCACGGCGTCTGTCAACGGATCACCCTCCGTCGCCGGATGCCGGGTCAGACCGAACTCGACGTCCGGCAGGGTGGGTAGGGCCTCGGCGTGGTGGGACGACATGCCCGGTTCGAGGTTCGCCGGCATGAGCGCGGCCACGCCGAGCCCGGCCCGGACCGCCGCGAGGGGAGGCGACAGGTCTGCAGTCGTCGGCGCAGAGCGCCGGGTTCGCCCTGGGGTCCCCTCTCGTCGGCGTGGCGATCGACCTCTCCGTGCCGGCCGGCGGCTTCGCGGCGGCCGGGTTCGCCGCCCTCGCCGCCGCACTGGCCGGACGCTTCCTGTCCGGCAGCTCACCCGACCGACCGCTTGGCCTAGTACTCCAGCCGTACCTGGTGAAGTTGGAGTCTTCGCTGGTAGTGGGCTTTTTTGGCGCGGTATTGGTGTCGTCGTCG
>NZ_JBNCKS010000111.1:0-7023 GCF_049841635.1 Micromonospora sp. DT44
CGCCGCAGGCTCAACTACAACGTCGATCATGCCGTTGGGCTGCCAAAACTCCAGATCAGGCAACTGCGGCTGGAGTATTAGGCAGAACCTGTACATCGACGACGCCGAGGCGCGCCTGCGACAGGCGCTGCCGACACCAGTGTGGGACTTGTACGTCATGGTGTCGGCGTAGAGGTACGGGGGTGCGCCCAGGTCGCGGTCGGCGATACGGGTCTCCCGAATGAAGAGTCGTTGACAAGTTGATTCGCTGTGCCTTGATGGAGCGGGGGCAGTGGCAGGCGGGACTGTCTCGGCACCCGTGTCATCGGTCGGCTAGGGCGCCTGGCGGGCTGGCGGCTGCCCGACGTGGAGCCTCATTCATGAGGAAGCCATATTTCTGGCGCTGCGAGCTGTGCAGAACGATCATGAGGCGCTAATCTCGCGTCTATGTCCGATCGGTTGAAGCCTTACAATCCACTCGATCGTGTGGAGCTTGGCAAGAGCGTGGAGCGAGCTCTACTCTCGAGGCCTTTGGCGCCGCTGCCGCCAAAGGAATCCTTCGCTGGCGCGGGCCTCTACGCCATCTACTACGTTGGCGCCCTGGATCTGTACCAACCGATTGCTCCGCCGGTGCGTGATGTAGGAGAAATTCCGATCTACGTCGGCCGTGCCAGCGCCCCCGGTGCCCGGCAGGGAGCGCTGGGTCTTCAGAGCACGACTACCAAACCGGCACTGTTCGACCGGCTGAGGCAGCACGGCAAATCGGTGCAGCTTGCGGAAACGTACTGCATCGAGCACCATCAACTTGGGCTGCGCCTTGAAGATTTTCGATGCCGCTACCTCGTCGCGGACGACATCTGGGTCCCGCTCGCGGAGGCGTTGCTAATCGGTCACTACCGGCCGGTCTGGAACGTCCTCATCGACGGCTTCGGGAACCACGACCCGGGTAAGGGTCGGGGCGATCAGGCCCGTTCCTCGTGGGACATGCTGCACCCTGGCCGAGCGTGGGCAGCGAAGCGGCCGGCGGCTAAGAAAGACGCTGACCAACTTCGTCGCGGGGTCGTTGATCATCTTTCCAAGGTGAAGGCTCCGGATCTCGACGCGGTGCCGGCGGTTGACGAAAGCGTCACGGAAGCAATGCTTGAGGAAGAGGGCCTCACGCCGCTCGAAATGCTGATCCGAGATCTCTGATTGAGCCTGGCTGGGCCGACACCGAGTCGCGGCAGACAGCCTTGAGTGGCGCAAGAGCGGGCGTGGATAGGCAGGGTCGGGTCATACGGTCAGTCAGCCGGACGGGCGGTCGCTCATCGTGTGCACTGGGAGCCTCCAAGCCTGGGGCTGAGCCTGCGCTGGCGGCATCGATGGGTGCTCGAGGTGACTCGGGCTATGACATCGCTGAGGCAAGATTGATGCGAAGTTCCTCGATGACCCCGAACGCCTCCTCCTCTTCTATGTCCTCGGCCCACCGTAGACGCCAAGCAGAGCCGCGGGCTAGCACCGCGTCGAGTGCCCGCGTGGCCAGGTCGCGTAACTGCGAGGTGGCCTGGATGTCATGAAGGCCGAGGAATCGCGGTGCGTAGGCCGAGTCCGACGGCGGCGTGCCGGCGATTGATTGGAGCACCGTTGCCGCTGCTGCGATGGCTTGAGCGGCATCCTCGGGTGTAAGGACACCCGCCGCCAGGACGGCTGCCTCGAGAGTCTGACGCACGAATAACGTGCGTTGATCAGGCACTGTGTCTTCCAGTGCGCCACACCACTCAACCGCGTCGTCGTTGTCGAAAGGACCGAGCTGCCAGGTTGCCATCGCTCCTCCTCAGGCTCGCGTAACGAAACCACACCGGCGCCTACCGGCCTCCTAGAGGGCTCCTCGTCAAGACCTCGTTGGTCCGATTCGCAAGCCGCCTGCCCTGAGGGGCATCTATCCCGACAACATCGCGAGCGTGTCACTTCCGAAGATCTACAACTCCGCGGTATGATCCTGCGGTGCTTGAGCCGCCAAGGAAGCCAGCTAGTGATCGAACCTCGGTCGAGTTGTTCGCTGGCGGCGGCGGGTTGGCCATGGCGGTGCATCGGGCTGGTTTCAGGCCCCTGCTGGTCAACGAGCTTATGAAGTACGCGTGCGACACGCTCAAGGCCAACGCGGCCGACTCAAGGGGTGAGGACGAGCGGATCCCCTCAATCGGCGAGCGGTGGCCCCTTGTTGAGGGCGACGTGTCCCGGGTTGACTTCGGCTATCTCTGGGATCGTGTGGATTTACTTGCGGGAGGGCCACCCTGTCAGCCGTTCAGCTTGGGCGGCATCGCGCGGGGTGATGAGGACAAGCGGAACATGTTCCCGGAGATGTTCCGCGCTATCCGAGAGATCCAGCCCAAGGCAGTCATCTGTGAGAACGTCCGCGGCCTGCTGCGTCCGTCGTTTAGACCGTACTTCGAGTACATCGAACGCGAGTTGAAGCTCCCGTTCGAGGAGCGTGACGATGACGCAACGTGGCGTGATCATGACGAGGTGTTGAAGGCGCGCCTCGCCGAGGAGCCGTCAGATCCCAAGCGGCGGTATCAGGTCGTCACTACCAGGGTCAACGCGGCCGACTACGGTGTTCCGCAGATCCGCAACAGGATCATCATGGTGGCTTTCCGGTCGGATCTCGGAGTGGACGTCGATCGCTTCGTGGACGCGGTGCGTCCACGCTACTCGGAAGCGGCGTTAGTTCGTTCGATGCTGGATGGGACCTACTGGGTGAGGCACCCAGACGTACCTGATCACGTGCGTCGACGTGTCATGTCTCGACTTCCGGCGGCCCCTCCGCCGGGCGACGACATGCTTCCGTGGCGCACGATGCGCGACGCCCTCAAAGGACTCGACGGACAACCTCCCCTCCCTGCGGTGCCGTGGGACCGGCTGGACCGGCGCGAGTACAACCTCGGTGGATTTACCGACCACATTGGATGGCCGGAAGCACGAATCTATGCCGGGCATACCCCGAACGAACTTGACCGACCAGCGAAGACGGTCAAGGCTGGAGTGCACGGCGTACCAGGCGGCGAGTCCGTGGTGCTGACCGACGAACTTCTGCCCGAGCCTCTTGATGGCTCGACCTATCCGTACCGGCACAGATACATGACGGTTCGAGAGACGGCACGAGTTATGACGTTTCCGGACCAATGGAGGCTGGCCGGCCCTCGGGGTGAGCAGATGCGCCAGCTCGGCAATGCTGTCCCCGTCGCGCTAGGTGAGTTCTTCGCCCGAGCCATCGCCGTCGCGCTAGAAGAGGCTGAGAGTCAGCGGTGACTTCGACCGCGGCCCGGGTTGATATTCGTTGGGCTGAGAAGCCACCGGACCAGAAGGCTTGGAAGGGTCGACAGGGACGAAGCCGGAAAGTGGCGTCGCTCGAACAGGACCGCGCTGCCGGCGGGCCTGACCGGCGTTGGGTTGACCTTGGCGACGGGCGGCAGGCCCGGGCGTCCGTCGAACTCAAACTGCTACCGCGCACTCGTCGGATTCGGGCCTACCTGCGCTGGTCCGACAAGGGACGGTCACCCACCCGCTACCTTGGCGAGGTCGAATGCGCTACGCGGGTTGAGAATCTGGCCGAGGGTTGGCGTCTTGCGTGGGCTCGCGGTCTTCTTGTTACCGCCGACACCACCCCGACATCATGGGCGAAGAACCTCAGCGTGCGAGCCGTCATGCGCGCCAACAAGGCCCGTGATACGAGCCCCGAAAGACGGCTACGTTCAGTCCTACATAAGCGGGGCCTGCGTTACCGGGTTGGCGCTAGGCCTTTGCGCGACCTACGTCGCACTGCCGACGTTGTCTTCCCTGCCGCACGCGTCGCGGTCTTCGTCGATGGCTGCTATTGGCACGGATGTCCCGACCACTATCGCCCTGCCCGAGTCAACGGCCAATTCTGGCGCGAAAAGATCGAAGGTAACCGCGCGCGGGACCGAGAGACGAACCAGTTGCTCGCCGACGCTAGCTGGTCCGTAATCAGGGTCTGGGAGCATGAGGATCCTGCGGAGGCTGCGGACCGGATTGAAAGCACAGTGAGAGGCGCGACTTCTCGTTGGCTCACCCGGTCTCATCCGACCGGGCTGAGGGGTGAGTAGCATCCCGAACCAGGACATCGTAGGTTGGTGCGTCCTCCCATTTCGGCTCTAACTTGGTAACCAGGTTCCAGTTCCATGAGCGGTATGCCAGTCGGGCCACTGCGTTATCTGGGCGGACCAAGAGCGTGGCTCGCGCCTCAGATCGGCTCGTGACCAAGTCGTCATGTAACGCCCTAGCCACGCCCTGACGTCGCCAAGCAGGATGCACAAGTAGTTCGCTCAGCGCGAAAGTTCGATTTCCGTCCTCGTGGGTAAACCCGGACGGCACAGGCTGGTGGATTCCGTCCCACCACCGTGTCTCTGGAGGAAGTGGGAAGCCATAGGTGTAGCCGACCAAAATGCCGTCGACAGTTGCGGTGACCAGCTCCCACCCCACTCGCTGCATGTGCAGGTCGAGCTGACGCCGGTAGCGGTCCTCGCTGTAGAACTCGCCGCCGCCCACGTAGACCTCCAAGTAGAGGTCCACGAGCTGATCGAGGATCCCCTCAGCCTCGTCGGCCCCGTGATGGCGAAGTTGCAAGCCCTCGATCACATACTCACCGCCCGGTCGTAGGCGTCAACGAACTGGCGGGTTGTGGTTGTGGCATTTCCTGGTGCTGCACGCTTCGCCCGCACCTGCGCAAGATTCCGGCTCACTCGCCCCGAATTCATCTGGCTCACCGCCGGCAGGACGTCCAGGGCGATGCGCGCCGCCTCGTTGGTGTCACCCTGCTGGTACGCCGCGTCGGCGAGGTCGATCGTGTAAAGGACCTGGTTGCGCCGATAGACCGGCGATGGGTTGGCAGTGATCGCGCGGAACGACTGAGCGGCGCGTTCGGGTCTGCCCAGGGCGAGGTTGGAAAGTCCTTGGATGCCGTTCAACTCCTGCTCGTCCACGAAGTCGACAAACCCTGGGTCGTCGTCGTGTGGCCCGCGATCCAGCTCGCGACGAGCCTTCGTCATCTCCCGACTGAACCCGCTCGCGTCTCTGAGCACGGCGTAGGCGTGTGCCTTCCGCAGGTGTAGCAACGTGCTGAGTCGAGGCGTGGCCCATCCGGCAGAGACGCGCATCGCCGCCTCGGCGCAGTGCAGTGACTCGCCCGGTTGGCTCTCGCGTAGTAACAGAGACAACAGTGCCAATGCCCTCACCTCCACCCGTGGGTCGTCGGCAATGCGAGCGCGGGTAATGGCCTCGTTGAGGAAGGGCCGGGCTTCCGGACGGCGTTCGGCGTCGACGGCGAGCCATGCCGCCTGGATGCCGAGGTCAGCCAGGGCGCCTTGTAGGGCGTCCCCGACCTCTCGGCTGTAGTTCGCCTTGGCGGCCCAGGCCGACAGTCGGGCGTGTACCTGAATGGCGACGTCACAGAGTTGGTCGGCTCCTACTGTGGCATCCGCCTGCCGGAGGTCGTTGACCAGCGAGCCGGCCAGCCGCACCTGTTCCATGCCGATGGTCCCGGGTGCGTTGGTGGGGCTTGCGAGCAAGTAGGGATGGCCCGCCGCAGCGAGTCCGGTGAGCGCGGCCAGAATGTTGAAGCGTCGCCGGTCCGTAACGCCACCCCCTCCGGTCGAGGCACCCTCCACGGTAGCCGTCTCAGCGGGCAGACCACGGTGATCGATCTTCCGGAGGGAGGGCGGACGGTCTGATCCCATCTCCACCACCCGGATTCCAGCACGGTAAGGCTGGTCTGGCAGGCCAAACCAGAGGCAGACGGCCGGTATGCGGAGGAGCTGCGCCCAGTGCGTCAGCCGATCAAGGTGCACCAGCGGCGGGCCGTTCTCCACGCGACTCAACTGCGCCTGCGTGATCCCCAGCCACCCCGCCACCACGCTCTGCGGCAACGCGACCCGCCCGTGATACGGATGGCACCGGTACGCCCGGATCACCCGCCCCAGATGCCGCTCCGCCAGCGCGAGTCGTACCGGCTCGTGGTCCCAGAAGCTTGCCGGTACCACCGGAGGCGCGCTCAGCCGGTCCCGCTCAGCGGCCTGGCACGGCGTACACCGTCCGCTGTCGTTGTCCCGGGCCAGCCGTCCGCCGCACCGAGGGCAGTTCGCGTGTGTCACCGGCGGCTCCGTCCGCTTCGCCTCATCGAGCGTATCCATTGAACACGCTGCGTGGAGCACTGGTATACGCACGACGCATATCGCCGATAGGCGGCAACCGTTCAGGACGAGCGCGCCGCCCGCAGCGCCTCGACGACCACGCCCCAACGTCCCGGCCCGTTCACCGAGTTCAGCGGCTTGCCGTCCGCCACGATCACGCCGGCAGCGCGCAGAACCGCCAGGTGTCCCGCATAGGCGGGATGCGCGGCCAGCTTCTCCTTGGTGTGCGGGAACGCGATGATCGGCAGCCCCGCGCCCAGTGACTCGTTGAGGACGCCGAGCGCCAGCGTGTCGTTGATACCCAACGCCCACTTGGTCACCGTGTTGAAGGTGACCGGGGCGGCCACCACCACATCGGCGGGCGGGTGCGGCTCGGGGTCGCCGGGCATCCGCCACTCCACGCGTACCAGATAGCCGGTTTTTTCTTGTAGCGCCGCCCGGTCGAGCCATGGCGCGGCGGTCGGGCTGACGATCATGCAGACCCGCCAGCCGTCGGCGATCAGGAGGTCGACCAGCTCGTCGATATTTTCCGCCGGGCCTGCGGCGCAGACGACCAGATGCAGCACCGGACGTTCCGTCATGCCCGCAGTCTGCCCGATTCGCCAGTCGAGGCGTGGAGCACATACCGATCGTGTATCCCGTCAACGATCACCGTGACATGCCGTTGTGCCTGGTCAGGCGCGACAGTCGACGCATGGCCCGGGGCGGGTGTTCGGCCTCGGAGTTGCGCCGGCCCTCAACGGCGCAGCCCTCCCGCCCCGGTGCCAGCCCACGATTCGACGACTAGATGATCGATTCCAAGGGGTCAGTGGTCGTAGGCGGTCAGGGATCGCATGACCGGTTGGCCGGTGTGCCAGTT
>NZ_JBNCKS010000112.1:0-6112 GCF_049841635.1 Micromonospora sp. DT44
AACTGGCACACCGGCCAACCGGTCATGCGATCCCTGACCGCCTACGACCACTGACCCCTTGGAATCGATCATCTAGATGCACCACGTTCGCCGCGAGCACCAAGTGCGCTGAACCAGGCGCATCGATCATCACGGAGCTGTTGTATCAGACGCAACAATGATGCGTCCACAGCTAACGCCCAGGCCGCTCCACCGACACACCGACGCCACAGCGACCCAACGGTCGGCCTACCAGCACGAACGTCTTATCCGGGTCGATCGCCGCGTTGCATCCGATGCAATACCGCCTGTTTTTGAGCTTCACCCAGGCGAACCGGCCGTAGGAGTCCTCCCCGGCGAACGGCTGCCCCGTGGGCCACTCGGTGACGTACGCCGGGTCGACGTCGCCCCAGGCGTACAGCCCCCAGTCGTCGTACCCCCCGGCCGGACGCTGGTAGTGCACCACCGCCCACTCCCGGGATCCACCCAGCGCGGGCGTGCCGACGACCGCGACGGACCGGGCGGTGGCGGTGCGGCCCCGGCCGTCCCGGACGACCGCGCGGTACTCGACGCGGGTGCCGCCGGCCAGCCCGTCCAGGTCGTGGTGCACGGTGTACGGCGCGTGGTCGGCGCTGCCCAGCAGCGTCCACCGGCCGCCGCCGACCCGGGCCGCCACGGTGACGGTCGACAGTGGGTCGCCGGTCACCTGTGCGGTGACCGGCGCGCGGGTCGCCACCGACGCGTCCGGCGCGGGGGTGGTGATGGTGATGGTCGGCGTGCCGCTCGCCCGGGCGATGGGGCTGCCCGCGCGGTAGACGGCCGCCGACAGCGGCGGCACGGTCAGCGTGACCTTCCCGTCGCCGCCGGCCTTCGCGCTGGCGGACGCGCCGTAGATGCCGGTGAAGGTGGCGCCGGCCGACCAGGTGTCCACGCTGACAGTCTGCGCGGTCGCGGCGTTGTTCACCGCGACGAGGTACTCGGTCCGGTTTGCGGGCGCGACGCGGGATGCGGCGAACACGCCGGGACCGTCGGCGGCGTACCGGGTGACCTGGATGCCGTCGCGCAGCGCGGGGTGCGCCTGGCGCAGCCGGCCCAGCTCGGCGATCGTCCGGTACAGCGGGTGGGCGGTGTCGAACTGGTCGCTGGCGTGGGTGCGGTCGGTGCCCAGCAGGTCGTCGTCGAGGTAGTCGGGCACCTTCGACGCGAACATGTCCTGCCGGGCGTCCTTGTCCCCACCGGGGCCGGTGAAGCCCTGCTCGTCACCGGAATAGATCACCGGCTGGCCGCGGGTGAGGAACATGAGCTGGTGGGCGAGCTGGTCGCGGCGCAGGTGACTGGCCGGGTCGGTGCCGCCGCCGGCGATGAACGACCCGATCCGGCCCATGTCGTGGTTGCCGAGGAAGGTCGTCAGCCGGCCGGAGTCGGTGTCCCGAGCGGCGTAGAGGTCGTCCCGGGCGTACACGTCGGCGAGGGCCTTCGCCGAACCGCCGCCCGCCGTGTAGCCCCGCGCGGCCTCCTGGAACGCGAAGTCGAGGGTGGCCGGCAGACCGCCGCGGCGCACGTACGTCGACGTGACCTCCGGATCGGCGCTGTACACCTCGCCGAAGACGAAGAAGTCCTTTTTGCCGGCCTTCTCGGCGGCCCGCTCGACGCCCCGGGTGAACTGCGGCCAGAAGTCCATGTTGACGTGCTTGACGGTGTCCAGCCGGAACCCGTCGACGCCGGTCGCGCCGATCCAGTCCCCGTAAGCCTTGGTCATCCCCTGGACCACCTCGGGCCGTTCGGTCCACAGGTCGTCGAGACCGAAGAAGTCGCCGTACTCGCTGTTCTCGCCGGCGAACGTGGAGTCGCCCCGGTTGTGGTACATGCTGGCGTCGTTGAGCCAGGCCGGCACCTTCACCGTCGCGTCACCCGGCTCGGGAAAGACCGGCGTGTACGGGCCGGCGTTCGCGTCGACGGTCGGGAAGTCCCGGCTGCCGTCGGCGTAGTTGCGGTCCTCGAAGGCCCGCCCCCGCACGTCCGTGTACGGCGAGGTCGCCTTGTCCACGTAGGCGTAGCGGTCCTCGGCGTACCTGATGACGTCGGCGGTGTGGTTGACCACCACGTCGAGATAGACCTTGATGCCTCGCCGGTGCGCCAGCGAGGCCAGCTCCTTGAGCTGGGCGTTCGTGCCGAAGTGCGGGTCGACCTGGGTGAAGTCGGTGATCCAGTAGCCGTGGTAGCCGGCCGAGATGTCGTTCCCCTCGCCCTGCACCGGGCGGTTCTTGAAGATCGGGGCGAGCCAGATGGCGGTGGTGCCCAGGCCCTGGATGTAGGCCAGCTTGTCGATGACGCCCTTGAGGTCACCGCCGTGGTAGAAGCCCTTGTCGGCCGGGTCGAGACCGGTGCGCAGCCGGTCACCGGTGAGCCCGCCGGAGTCGTTGCGGCGGTCGCCGTTGGCGAACCGGTCCGGCAGGACGAAGTAGAACTGCTCGGCACGCGCGGCGTCGGCGCCCGCGGCCAGCAACGCGTCGGCGCTGGGCTCGTCGCGCCACTGCACCGCGCCGGCCGCAGTCAGGGATTCGGCGCTGGACGGCCGGGGGTCGGCGTCGGCGCCGAGTGGACGGGCGGATGCCGGCGTGCCGACGAGGGTGACGGTGAGCAGGCTGACGAGCGCGAGCAGGGCGGTACGGCGTATCGGCGGGGGTTTCATCGACGGCCTTCCTCTGGTCGTGATTGGCCGCACGCTAACCCTTGCCGCAACGATCTGCAATACCTTGCAAACAAAGTCGTAACAGAGCAGCAAACTTGCGGAAGGCTCGCTCAGAACCCGCTACAACGCGCCCCGTCGACAGTGCACCCGCGCGGCGTCGAGGACGCCCGCTCCAGGTGGAACCGCAGCGCCACCGACCCGCCGGCCGGCACGTCCACCCCGCTGACGTACGTGAAGCCGCCGTCGAATTGCCGCAACGTCCCCTGGGGTACGCCCTCGACCCAGGTGGTCACCAGTCGACCACCGGCGAACTCGAACCGCACCGTCCAACCCCGGTCCACACCGGACGCGTTGACGATCAGCACCTCGCCGATGAAACCACCGTCGAAGCTCTGCACCACCCGGTAGCGTCCGCTCACCGCCGACGGCTGCTGCTGCGGCGGCCGGATCGGCGTTCGCGCCGACGTCGACGTCACCGTCGGGCCGACCGTCGACGGCCGTGACGTCACCGGCGTGACCGGCGCGCTCGGCGGCAGCCCGCTGGCCCGCGGCGACAACCCGGGCAACAGCGCCGAGTTCTCCGGCAGCGGCGTCGGCGACAGCCCGGACGGCGACACCGGCGCCTGCGGCAACGGCAGACCCGCCGGGGGCGGCCCGCCGTCCCGCGCCGGACTACGCCCCCGGTACGCGCCGAGAGCCACGAACAGCAGGACCACCATCACGACGACACCGGCGCCCACCACGATCCACGGCGACGACGCGATGGCCGCCGGACCGTGCGACGGTCGCGGGGCACGACGCATGCCGGACATGTACCTCCCTCAGCGGGCCGTCCGGGCAGCCTAGCGATCGACGGCCCACCCCGGAAAGCGCCGGCGTCGCGCGCGACGCGGCCCGACGCCCGGTCAGCTGAGCCGGCACTCCACCCCGTTGATCACGCACCGCACCGGACGCTGCGCGGATCCATCCCAACTGACCCGCAACCGCAGGGTCTGCGTGTCACCCGCACCCAACGACTCTCCGCCGCTGAGCACGAACGCGCCGTCACCCTGCGCCGCCACCGAGATCCCCGCCGCCCCGCTGACGCGCAGGCCCCGCGTGTCGTCCGCGAAGGCCAACTCCACCCGCCAGTCCACCGACCGGTCCGACTCGTTGGTCACCGACAGCGTGGCCTCGGTCGCGTTCCAGCCATCCGTGCCGACCTTGTACTGCGCCGACACCGACGGGTCCTTTGTCGCCAGGGCCGCGGCGCTCGTCGCGCCCGGCGACGGCGACTTCGTGGTGGCGCGCGGCGACGGCGTCCGGCTGCTGCGAGACGCGCGCGGCGACGCCGACCGCCGCTCCAACCCACCCGGTGTCGGCGCCGACGACGCCGCAGCCGGCGTCGTCGGCAGGAACACCGGCGGCGCGGCCTGCGGCGTGCCTTCCCGCTCCCGGGTACGGAACGACAACAGCGCGACCACCAGCAGCACCGCCAGCGCGCAGACGCCCACCAGCACCACGATCCACGGCAGCGACAGCACCACTCGCGCCGTCCGCGGACCTCCCGCGCCGTCCGGCCCCACCGCCATCAGGTCTCCCCTCGTCCCACCGACGCGACAGCGTAGCCAGCGCCGGGCGGACCGGAAACCTGGCGGGTACGGAACAGACCGACCGGCCCCCTCCGTACGGAAAACGGCTCGGGCGCGTCGACGCTCCGTTGGCGGTCAGCCCGTCCGGACGACCGTGCAGATCAGCGGCCCCTCACCCGAGGTTCGCAGCAGGTAGCGGTACCGCTCCCCCGGCACCGAACGCCCCTGGCTGTCCAGGAACTCCCACTCGACCGACACCAGGGTCAGCAGCGCGGACACCGGCTGCACGTCCTCGATCCGGGCGTGCGCGGCGATCAACTCCCGGTCCTGGTAGTCGGGTGCGGCGCCCACGAAGGACAGCGCGACCGCCGCCAGCGAGGTGAACGAGAAGCTGTACGTGTCCGCCACCACCAGCCCGGGCAGGGCGTAACACCCACCGAGGGACGGCAGGTCGCCCGAGGTCAACGCGGCGCCGTACCGGTCGAAGAACCCGGTCAGCGTGTCGAGATCCGTGGAGGCGTTCACGGGGACAGCAATTGCCCCGCGCCCGGTGGGCCAAACCTCGGGGCGAGCCTCAGCGGGGCGGGACCCGCACCTCGATCTCCGCACCCAGTCGGGCGCCCCCGGCCAATCCCAGGTCGTCACCACTCCAGAACCGGCCCGGGTCGTACCAGTTCGGACGCTTGCCGGCGGGCAGCAGGCCCATCGCCTCGTAGGTCACGGCCACCACCTCCGCGCAGTACGCCGTCTCCAACGCCCGGTCCCGAGCAGCCGCGCTGGTCGGAGCGGCAGTTGTCCCCCGGTTGGCCGCACTGCCCGCAGCGGTCGGGTTGGCCCCGTTGGTCGAAGCGGTCGGGTTGGCCGAAGCAGCGGGATCGACCCAGGCTGCTTGGGCGGCCCGCGATACGGCTCGGAGTGCCGCCCGGCCAGGACCCGGCAACGACGGAACCCGGCCACGCACCCACCGCCAGGCCAACTGGGCGGTCGACGGGAACGGCGTGCCGTCCAGGCGCGCGACGGTCCGCAGCACCGCGTGTTCCATCTCGCCCTCCGCCGGCGGGTCGAGCTGCCGCAGCCAGGCCCGCTGACCGTACCGGTTGGCCCACACGCAGACCGCGTCCCGCAGGTCGTGCAACTGAACACCGCGCTGGTGCGTGCCCGACCACAGGTCCGGCAGGGACTTGCCCAACTCGGCGTGCCACATCAGCGGCGGCATGTCGTCCAGCACGACGGCCATTCCGACGTGGTTGACCGGGCTGTTCGTGGTGAACTGGATCGCCCGGTCCGGCGCGCTGCGGCCCCGGAACACCCACACGTCACCGGTGCGGGTCAACTCGACGGCCTCATCCAGGCTGATGCTCATGAGGGACTAGCCTAGGCCGATGCGACAACGAGTGCGGTGGTGGAAGGTCCTCGGCCTGGCCGGCCTCGCCGGGGTGGCAGCGTCCGGTGTGGTCATTGCCCGGGCCGAGCGGCGTCGACGCGCGTACACCCCGGAGGAGATCCGGGAACGACTGCGGGAACGTCACGCCCAGGCCAACGACGCAGCGGACTCCGAATCGCCCCAGACCTGATCGACTCGGGTTCCTGAATATCGGGGTGTCCCGGGCGTTCGGATACCGCGGTATCAAGGAATCTGAGTCGATCATCCCGGAACGGCCCTGATGTCCGCTTCGGCTGGGTGACGTCGTCACGTTCAAGGGCCGCGTCCCGTGACGGGTCGCACCCGGGTGGCGGAATCGGCGGCCGGGCCGGGTCGTTATACCTGGCACGGCGCCGCGAACCCGGGTTCACCGGGAACACCCGCCGGGCCGGTGTCGTTACATCCCCCGCACCGCCGAGCACCATGTTGGCTGGGCCTGGGAACACC
>NZ_JBNCKS010000113.1:0-5922 GCF_049841635.1 Micromonospora sp. DT44
GAATCCACGAACTGCCACTGCTGCTGGTTGCCGTTGTTACGCGTCCACTGCGTGATCCGCGCACCGTCGTTCGTGGCGAGGTTGTAGACATCCAACGCCTTGCCACTGTTGCGGTTCACCAGGACGTACCACGCGCTCGTGTCGACGGTCGCCGCGGCCGCGGGCGACGACACCGCCATCGCGGCGGCGCCAGCGACCACTACCGCCGCCACACTGGTGGCTGCCGCTCGTACCAACCATCCTCGCCGCCGCGAGGGCGGCGCTATCGCCGGGGACGTACCAATGGCGGACATGTTCCTCCTCATTCACAGGGAGCCGAACGGCTACCCGAAGCTGGGCGCACCGCGACACGCGACCGGGCGCACGCGGCGGGAATGTTCGCGTTAACACGATCCCTGCGTGCTGCGGACAGTGTCGGATTGACGGTCGACGAAGTCGGCCGGCGGTAGATCACATCCGGCGTCGTCCTTGACCATCGACTGTGAGCGATAACATGCTGTTCGTCAAGACGTAACATGCGCGTAAGCGGAGGCGACCCGTCGGGCCCAGCCATTGACGCCGGTCGCAAGCCTGCTGCCCGGCCACGCACTGTGCGGCAACTCGGTCCGACGCACTCGGCAACCCAGAATGACTGACGCTAACATCGACATTCGCGCATAAAGCACCGCGTCTCCCCCGCTGCCGCAGCCGTGCTCGCGAGGATTCATCGACGGACTGCCGGCCGCGCCAGCCCCGGTGCCCGGGGCCGGAGTCGGTGACTCCGGCCCCGGGCATCCGTGCTCAGGGGCTGGTGCAGGTGACGTTGCCGGGCGGGGTGGCGCCGTCTCCGGTGGCGGTGAAACCGAAGGTCGTCGAGGCGTTCGGCGCGAGCGTGCCGTTGTAGGCGGCGTTGCGAACGGTGACGTTGCCGGTGATCCCGGAGTTGATACCGCTCCAGAGGCTGCTGATGGCCTGGCCGTTGGCCAGGGTCAGGCCCACCGTCCAGCCGTTGATCGTGCCGGCAGTCCCGTTGGTGACGGTGACCTCGCCCTGGAAGCCGCCCGGCCAACTGTTGATCGCCCGGTAGGTGGCGGCGCAGGTGCCCGGCTCACCGGTCGGCGGCGGGGTGGTCGGCGGGGGCGTCGTCGGCGGCGGGGTGGTCGGCGGGGGCGTCGTGGGCGGGGGCGTGGTCGGCGGCGGCGTGGTGGGCGGGGTCGTCGACTGGAACTGGCTGAAGAACCGCCAGATCTCACCCGAGGTCCAGGTCCGCGAGTCGTTGGGGCTGCCCGACCCGTCGACCGGGCTCGGGGTGTGGTCGCCGTCGAACGCGGCCCACTGCACCGGGTACCCCGAGCGGCAGCCGGAGTAGGTGGTGGTGATGTGGGTCAGGCTGCCCTGGCTGGGCTCGCGTGGGCTCTGCGCCGTGCAGCCGTTGTTCCGCACGAACGTGTCGCGCAACGCCCGACCCTGCGAGATGTTGAGCACGCTGTCGTGGATGCCGTGGATGCCGAAGTACGGGACCGGCTGGGTGCCGCCGTTACACCCGCTGAGGTTCGCGCCGGACAGCACCGCGACCGCGCGGATGACGTTCGGTCGGGCGCAGGCCACCGCGTAACTCATGGCCCCGCCGTAGCTCCAGCCCAGGGCGAAACGCTGCGTCGTGTCGACACAGAGGTCGTTCTCGACCTGGCGGGAGATGTCGTCGAAGAGGGTCAGGTCCCGCCCGTTGGTGTTGGCCCACCCGGCGTTGATGCCCTGCGGCGCGACGAAGATCGTGCTGTTGTTCGACAGCGGCGCAAGGCCGTAGTAGCCGGCCGAGGCGACGTTGTTGGCCGACCCGTTCAGCCAGTGGAAACCGAAGACCAGGCGGTACTGACGGTTCCGGTCGTAACCGCTCGGGATCTGGAGGATGTAGGTGCGGCTCTGGCCGCTGCTGGTGATCGTGCGTGTCCCGTTGGTGAGGGTGGGCGCCTTACCGCAGCCCGCGGTCGCCGCCAGGGTGCCGTTCGTGGCGGCCGCCGCCTCGCCGCGGAACCCGGCGGTCAACGCGCCGCCGGTAGCCACGACGAGAACCGCCGCGGCCGCGACGAACGTCAGTAATTGTCTCTGTCTGACCATTGCTCGACTCCTTGCCGTTGATCGTGCGTACGACATGCACCTCGAGCCGGTTCGTGCCGGGTGGGGTTGCTCGCCCGCGCGGGCGGGACGAGGGCCGACCGACGAGGTGCCGTGACAGGACGTCCTTCCGTTGCGGGCCGACGTGCTCGTGCGGCCGGTGCGGCGTACACGGGTGGTGTACGGGCCGTACCGTCGCTGCCGGGTTGTCCGCGACGGGGCATGGAATGCGGGGAATGCGGCCGGACCGGGGGGTGCGTCCGACGACCGCGCGGTCGCCTGGCAGTGGCGGAGCGGCCCGGACTGGTCACCGATCGGTGCGGCGGCGGGAGGGCGTGCCCTCGCCATGCCTGCGCCGACTGACTGTGGTGACTGGGAGCGTGCCCTTCACTCCCCGGGCCGAAACATAGCATGTTATCGATAACACGCTCAACCGACCGAGTGCCGCGCAATCGACCGACATGGCCGGTCCGATCCATTGACGCCCTGGTCAGGCGGTCGACCGCAGGGCGGCACGCCCGTCACCGGGAACACGTGTCACCGCTGTGTGTCCTCGGATCGCGAGGCGAAGGGGGTGACCTCGAGCAGCCTGTCCCCCAGGTCGCAGACCGTGTCCCGCATGCGACGGGTCCCGCCGTTCTGCATGGCGTGCATGGCGTCGCAGGCCCCCCGCCAGGCCTGACAGGCGCCGGGCACATCGTCGAGATCCAGAAGGGTCGCGCAGAGCTGGGCGGACGCGTCGAAGACGTCGATCCGACTGTGCGCCTCGACGGCCGCTCGGAGGCCCTGCTCGAGCTGGTCCCGAGCCTGGCTCTGGCGCCCCAGCAACGCCAGACACTCGGCGATCAGAATGCGGATCGCGGGCTCGTCCGTCCCTGGTCCGACCTTCTCACTCTGGGCCAGCGCCTCGTCGAGGCACACCATGGCCTCGCCGGGAGCACCGAGTCGGACCAATGTCCGGCCCCGGGCCACACCCGCCCAGATCTCGCCCTGCTCGAAGCCGGCGGCACGGTAGAGGGACCGTGCCCGCTCGTTCTCCGCGAGTGCCCGTTCGTGCCGGCCGAGCTGACTGTGGATCCGGTGCAGGGCACTGTGGACGCCGCCCAACTCCGCGATCATGCCGCGCTCGGTGAAGATCTCTCGGGCGCGGGTGAGCAGGTCGAGTGCCTCGTCGTAGCTGGCGAAGTGGTAACAGGAATCGGCCAGACTCCACATGGCGTGAGCCGCACCCAGGTCATCCCCGCTGCCGTTGGCAGCCCGCAGAGCCACCCGCATCACGTCCTGCCAGTCGTGGAACCGCCCGGTGAGCCGCAACCACGGCCAGATGGTCAGCGCCAGCCGCCAGGGCGGGACAACGAAGTCGCCCTCCGCCGCACGGCGCACCGCCTCGAACAGGACCTCCCGGTGATCGTCGAACCACCGCATCGCGGCGTCGTACGAATCGGGCCGCTCGGCGATGACGCCGGCCGGAGCCGGAGTGGGGGCGGCCGCCGGGCTCGTCGGTACGAGCCGCAGCGCCGCCTGGTGGCTGCTGTGCAGGTAGTGATGCAGGAGTCGGTCGACCGCCGCCTCCCGGTCGCGGACCGACTCCTTCGCCAGGATCAGCTCCTGCGCGTACGCCCGGACGAGGACGTGCGAGGTGAACCGGCCCCGGTCGTCCTCGTCGAGCAGGGCCGCCGCGGCGAGTTCGCGCACCATGGCCCGCGTCTGGACCGGCGGGTTCTGGGACATGCTGGCGAAGGCCTCGGCCGAGATGCCGGCCGGCATGGCTGCGGAGGACAGCCGGAAGAGCCGTGCCGCGTCCGGGCTGAGCTGACGGTACGACCAGGCGAAGGCGGCACGCGGATCGCTTACGCCGTGGTTGCCGGCGAAGGCGGTGAGTCGTCGCGCGCCGTCACGGAGTTCCGCGGCGACGTCCTCCAGAGCGAGTCGCGGACGCGCGCTCAACCGGCCGGCCAGGATCGCCAACGCAAGGGGCAGGCGGCCACACATCTCGATGATCTCGTCGAGGGTGCCGGACACCGGAGCGCTGCCCGCCGGGGAGCGGTTCGGCGCGTCCTTCAGCCGGCGCTGGACCAGCCGACGGGCGGTCGGCATGTCCGGAGGATCGAGATGCAGCAGGTGGGCTCCGTCGCGGACGGCGAGATCGACGAGCGGACTGCGGCTGGTCACCAGAACCAGACACTCCGGGGAGTTGGGCAGCAACGGGCGCACCTGGACGGCGTCGAGCGCGTTGTCGAGGAACACGAGCAGCTTCCGGCCGGCGGTGAGGCTCCGGTAGATGCCGACCCGCGCGGCGAGCGTCTCCGGGACGCTGGACATGTGGAAGCCCTGTGACGACAGCAGGGATCCGAGCGCGTCACTGGCCGAGAGGCCGTCGCTCTCGGGCTGCTCCGCGCGCAGGTCGAGATAGAGCTGGCCGTCGGTGAAGTCCCCGGCGACCAGGTGGGCGAAGTGCGCGGCGAGCGTGGACTTGCCCACGCCGCCCATCCCGTCGAGTGCGACGACCAACGGACCCGTCCCGCGCGCGTCGGCCGTGTCCTCGAACATTCCAGCGAGAGTCGCGAGTTCGGCGGTACGTCCGACGAAGGCGGGGAGATCAGGTGGGAGCTGCGCCGGACGCACCAGCGGCACCGGCCACGAGCGGGCGCGCTGCCGTGTCCCTTCGCCGGTCGGGCCGTTCGGCACCGAGGTCGCCGTCCCCGCCAGGACGCGCCGGTGCGCGGCCTGGAGGGCCTCGCCCGGATCCATGCCCAGCTCCTTGACGAGACGGGTGCGAACGGTCCGGAAGAGCCCCAGCGCCTCGGCCTGGTGGCCGCTCGCCCCGAGCGTGGCGATGAGACTCGCCTGCACCGGCTCGTGGAACGGCGCCATCGAGGCGGCCAGCCGTAGGGGCCGTAGCACCCGCGTCGGCCGGTCCAGTGACATGGCGAGTTCGGCCGCCGGCACGCACCCGTCG
Source organism: Micromonospora sp. DT44 (assembly GCF_049841635.1). Taxonomy (NCBI): domain Bacteria; kingdom Bacillati; phylum Actinomycetota; class Actinomycetes; order Micromonosporales; family Micromonosporaceae; genus Micromonospora; species Micromonospora sp. DT44. The sequence goes on from NZ_JBNCKS010000113.1 coordinate 5,054, forward strand.
AGGAATTCCTGATCGAGCGCGGCGAAGATCGACATCGAGGTGGTGCCGTGGGCGTACGTGTCACCGGCGGGCCCGCGCCACAGCCCCAGGGCCTGGGCGTAGCGATCCAGCGCCGCGTCACGGTCGCCAGCCGTGAGCTTCGCGCGGGCGGCCCCGACGAGCTCACGGAAGCGGAACAGGTCCAGCGAGCCGGGCGCGGGCGCGGGCGCGAAGAGGTAGCCACTACCGTGCCGCCGCAGGTACGTGCCGGACGCGCGCAGCGGGAGCGAGGGTTCCATCAGCCGCCGCAGCGTGCCGACGTACTTGTGGATGACGTTCGTGGCGCTGGCCGGCGCGTCTTCGCCCCAGACCAGTTCGATGAGGTCGGTCGCGCTGACCGGTCGCCCCGCGCGGGCGAGGAGCAGGGCCAGCAGGCGGCCCTGCTGTCGGGGGCCAACGTCCACCTCGACACCGTCACGCCACAGTCGCAGGGGACCCAGGATCTCGAAACACAGGGTGCCGTCGGTCGGCCGGGGTCCGTCTTGTCTGTGGCGGGCATCGGTCGAAATCGACAATTCAATCTCCTGTTTCGCCGTACCCGCCGCCACCACCGAGCTTGCCAGTCTACGTGTGCGCCGCCGAGGACGACCCGTCATCGCTACCCGATCCGGACGAAATGGTGGAGCACGGCACCCGACAATAGAAATGTCACTGCGCGGAATACATGAGGCAGGGCCACTCCGACGCCGTTCGTCGCCTTTTCGCCGACTCCGTGGATGCCCGGCGATACGGCCCCGGGACTGCCCTTTCGGCTCCTAGATGATCGATTCCAAGGGGTCAGTGGTCGTAGGCGGTCAGGGATCGCATGACCGGTTGGCCGGTGTGCCAGT
>NZ_JBNCKS010000114.1:0-2899 GCF_049841635.1 Micromonospora sp. DT44
TGAACATATCAACCATCACCACAACGGGTGGGTGTTTGTTCAGAGTTGCACAGTGGACGCGTAGCAGCTTAGTAGTCAAGTCCTCGGCCTATTAGTACCGGTCAACTGAACCCGTTACCGGGCTTACATTTCCGGCCTATCAACCCAGTCGTCTAGCTGGGGGCCTTACCCCCACAAAGTGGGGTGGGATACCTCATCTTGAAGCAGGCTTCCCGCTTAGATGCTTTCAGCGGTTATCCCTTCCGAACGTAGCTAACCAGCCGTGCCCTTGGCAGGACAACTGGCACACCAGAGGTTCGTCCGTCCCGGTCCTCTCGTACTAGGGACAGCCCTTCTCAAGTATCCTACGCGCACGGCGGATAGGGACCGAACTGTCTCACGACGTTCTAAACCCAGCTCGCGTACCGCTTTAATGGGCGAACAGCCCAACCCTTGGGACCTGCTACAGCCCCAGGATGCGACGAGCCGACATCGAGGTGCCAAACCATCCCGTCGATATGGACTCTTGGGGAAGATCAGCCTGTTATCCCCGGGGTACCTTTTATCCGTTGAGCGACACCGCTTCCACTCGCAAGTGCCGGATCACTAGTCCCGACTTTCGTCCCTGCTCGACCTGTCAGTCTCACAGTCAAGCTCCCTTGTGTACTTGCACTCAACACCTGATTGCCAACCAGGCTGAGGGAACCTTTGGGCGCCTCCGTTACCTTTTAGGAGGCAACCGCCCCAGTTAAACTACCCACCAGACACTGTCCCTGAACCGGATAACGGTCCGAAGTTAGATACCCAAATCAACCAGAGTGGTATTTCAAGATTGCCTCCACCCATACTGGCGTATGGACTTCACCGGCTCCCACCTATCCTACACAAGCTAACTCAAGTACCAATGTCAAGCTATAGTAAAGGTCCCGGGGTCTTTCCGTCCTGCCGCGCGTAACGAGCATCTTTACTCGTACTGCAATTTCGCCGGGCCTGTGGTTGAGACAGTGGGGAAGTCGTTACGCCATTCGTGCAGGTCGGAACTTACCCGACAAGGAATTTCGCTACCTTAGGATGGTTATAGTTACCACCGCCGTTTACTGGCGCTTAAGTTCTCCGCTTCGCCCCGAAGAGCTAACAGGTCCCCTTAACGTTCCAGCACCGGGCAGGCGTCAGTCCATATACATCGAATTACTTCTTCGCATGGACCTGTGTTTTTAGTAAACAGTCGCTTCCCCCTGCTCTCTGCGGCCATACAACGCTCCACCCGCGCGGGGCTTCACGTCTCCGGCCCCCCTTCTCCCTAAGTTACGGGGGCAATTTGCCGAGTTCCTTAACCACAGTTCGCCCGATCGCCTCGGTATTCTCTACCTGACCACCTGTGTCGGTTTGGGGTACGGGCCGCTAAGAACTCGCTAGAGGCTTTTCTCGGCAGCATAGGATCACTGACTTCACCTGAATCGGCTCGGCATCACGTCTCAGCCCTAGTGTGTCGCGGATTTGCCTACGACACGGCCTACACGCTTACCCCGGCACAACCACCGGCCGGGCTCAGCTACCTTCCTGCGTCACCCCATCGCTTGACTACTACCCGCCAGGTTCCCACGCTCCCTCAACTCAGTCCGAAGACATCATCAAGTTCGGGTGGTTAGCACAACGAGGTTCATCAGGGACGCTCTTTCGCGGGTACGGGAATATCAACCCGTTGTCCATCGACTACGCCTCTCGGCCTCGCCTTAGGTCCCGACTCACCCAGGGCGGATTAGCCTGGCCCTGGAACCCTTGGTCATCCGGCGGAAGGGTTTCTCACCCTTCTTTCGCTACTCATGCCTGCATTCTCACTCGTGCCGCGTCCACAACTGGGTCACCCCGCTGCTTCACTCGCGGCACGACGCTCCCCTACCCATCCACACACCTGCACAAGGAATCAAGTCCAAGCGAAGTTAAAATGTGAATGCCACAGCTTCGGCGGTGTGCTTGAGCCCCGCTACATTGTCGGCGCGGAACCACTTGACCAGTGAGCTATTACGCACTCTTTAAAGGGTGGCTGCTTCTAAGCCAACCTCCTGGTTGTCTATGCGACCCCACATCCTTTTCCACTTAGCACACGCTTAGGGGCCTTAGCTGGTGATCTGGGCTGTTTCCCTCTCGACTACGAAGCTTATCCCCCGCAGTCTCACTGCCGCGCTCTCACTTACCGGCATTCGGAGTTTGGCTGATTTCGGTAAGCTTGTGGGCCCCCTAGACCATCCAGTGCTCTACCTCCGGCAAGAAACACGCGACGCTGCACCTAAATGCATTTCGGGGAGAACCAGCTATCACGGAGTTTGATTGGCCTTTCACCCCTAACCACAGGTCATCCCCCAACTTTTCAACGTTGGTGGGTTCGGCCCTCCACGCGGTCTTACCCGCGCTTCAGCCTGCCCATGGCTAGATCACTCCGCTTCGGGTCTAGAGCATGCGACTAAAGCGCCCTATTCAGACTCGCTTTCGCTACGGCTCCCCCACACGGGTTAACCTCGCCACATGCCACTAACTCGCAGGCTCATTCTTCAAAAGGCACGCCGTCACCCCGCAAGGCTCCGACGGATTGTAGGCGAACGGTTTCAGGTACTATTTCACTCCCCTCCCGGGGTACTTTTCACCATTCCCTCACGGTACTCGTCCGCTATCGGTCACCAGGAAGTATTTAGGCTTACCAGGTGGTCCTGGCAGATTCACGGCAGATTTCAGGGGTCCGCCGCTACTCGGGAACACCCACAGAAGGTCAACAGCTTTCACCTACCGGACTCTCACCGTCTACGGTCAGCCATTCCAGACTGTTCGACTAGCCATCAACTTTGTAACTTCTCCAACAGATGTCAGTCTGTTAAGCAGGGTCCCACAACCCCGACCACGCAACCCCTGACAGGTATCACACGCA
>NZ_JBNCKS010000115.1:0-4865 GCF_049841635.1 Micromonospora sp. DT44
CTACTCGGCCCCGCCCGGCCGGGTGCTCATCGGCGGCACCGGCTTCAGCCAGGACCTACGCGACATCTGCAACGACAGCCGCTTCAACGCCACGCTGCTCTCCTTCCACTACTACGCCTTCTTCTACGGCGCGATGACCTACGACGCCTTCCGCGGCCACATCCAGACCCGCCTGGGCAACTGCGCCTCCCGGGCGGTCGCCACCGAGTTCGGCGCGCCCATGAACGACGGCCGCAACTACGCCGACCCGAACAGCACCGACAACTTCGTGCGCTACATCCGCGCCATGGCCCAGGTCATGCGCGACAACCAGATGGGCGGCACCTACTGGCCCGCCCTCGGAGGCAAACCCGGCAGCATCGGCTACGACTGGTACTCGATGTACGCCCTCACCGGCAGCGGCACCGACCCCAACCTCACCGTCCGCAACACCTCCGGCGCCGACCGGATCCGCTACGGCTGGGGCGACACCATCGGCGGCGGCGACCCCACGACGCCTCCCCCGACGACGGGGACCTTCTACCGCATCGACGTGCGGCACAGCGGCAAGACCATGGACGTCCAGCAACCGAACACGAACAACGGCGCACGCGTCAGCCAGTACACCTACGGCGGCAACGCCTGGCAGCAGTGGCAGTTCCAGGACGCCGGCAGCGGCTACTGGCGGATCATCAGCCGCAACAGCGGCAAGTGCCTCGACGTGACGAGCGCCTCGACCGCCGACGGCGCCGAACTGATCCAGTACACCTGCGGCAGCGGCACCAACCAGCAGTTCCAGATGGTCACCAACGGCAGCTACTTCCAACTCCGCGCCCGACACAGCGGCAAGTGCGTGGACGTACCCGCCGCGTCGACTGCGGACGGGGTGGTCCTCAAGCAGTACACCTGCAACACCGGCACCAACCAACAGTGGTCGCGGACGGCCGTCTGACAATCGTCACCACGGTTCCATGGCTCGGCGCACACCTCGGGTACCGAGCATGAGCTCGGTGCCCGGGGTGTGCACCGTACCTCCGCGGTACCGCGGAGCCCGGTTGTCCGTTGCCAGCCGGCTGGAACGGCTGATCCAGGCCGCACTGCGGAGCATGGTGCCGACCAGGTTTGGCCCCGCCGGGACGCCCATGCCCCATCACGCCCACGGCGGTGCGGTCGACTCGCGTACGCGCAGGGACGGGCTGATCACGACCCGGTGCGCGGGACGCTCGGGGTCGGTGAGCCGGTCGGCGACGAGTCGCACGGCGGCGCGGCCAATGGAACGCCGCGGCGGCCGGACCGCGGTCAGCGGCGGGCTGAACAGCTCGGCAACCTCGTCGTCGTACGCCACGATGGACAGGTCGCCGGGCACGGTCAGGTGCCGCTCCTCGCAGTGCTGCACCAACGCGATCGCCTCAGGGTCGGCATGCACCAGCAGCGCGGTGGTGCCGGTCACCTGGCACTGGTGCAGGACGGCGTCGAGCGCGGTGTCGCGCTCCGGTGCGCGGGCGTCAGGCACCGCGGCCGCGACTGTGGCGTTCGGGTCCAGGCCGCACTCGGCCGTGGCGTCAAGCCAGCCGCGCCTCACATGCCGGCTGGTGGGGCTGTTGGCGGCGACCACGAGACCGACCTTGCGGTGCCCGAGGGAGGTGAGGTGCCGCACCGCCATGGCCGCGCCGAGCGCATGGTCGGTGACCACCGATTCCATCACAGCGTGATGGCTACCCACCGAGGCCGTGCGTTCCAGCAGCACGATGGGGAAGCCGAGTTGATCGAGCCACTCAATCGTCCGCGCCGAGGTGGGCGCGTCCATCCGTGGGGCGATGATCAGGCCGTCGACGGCCATCCGTTCCACGAGCCGGGCGAGCTGGGGTTTGTCGTCCTCCGTGTCGTATGAGGAGCCGCGCAGCACCACGCGCATGTCGAGCTCGCGCGCGGCCTCCTCGGCGCCGCGGGCCACATCCGGCCAGTAGTAGTCCATCGAAGGCACCAGCATGCCGAGGGTGCGCCCGCCGAGCGAATCGAGGCCGGCGCCGGATGCTTCGTCGGCGATCGGAGGGGCGTCCGGCGTGATCAGTGCAACCCCACCGTGAACCCGGCTGACCAGGCCTTCAGCAGCGAGCTGTGCGATGTCTCGGCGGATGGTGACCGGTGCGGCGCCGAGTGCCTGGGACAGGTCGGAGATGCGCATCGCCCCGTCGCGTTGCAACGCCTCGAGCAGTTGCTGGCGGCGGGCGACCTGCAGCGGCCCTCGAGCCTCCGCCGTACCGGCGGCGGGATTGTCCTTGGTCATGGGGCACCTCCGAGGAACGGTTCGTGCGGCGGAAGCTCCTCCATGGTGTGGACGAGCTCGCCGCGTGGGCCGAACGCGGTGACCAGGGCCAGTTCGGGGGACGTGTGCAGCCCTTCGAGCCGGGCGATACCGACATCCGGCCAAGTCGCGGCGAGTGGGCCGGTATACCGGTCAGCAGCGGCCATGATTCCTCGCATGTAGAGCAGGTCTGAGCGAACCTGACCGTATCAGATCGTTTTCCGTCGTTGGAAGGGACGACTGCTACCAGATTCGCGATGACGTAATAGGACATAACTGCGTATAGGCGGTTGCTATGCGGCCAAGTGTGGATCCCGCCAGCCAACAACTGGGGATCAGACTGTGCTTTTATGATCTGATCTGCTCATCCAAGTTCAGTAAGAGCATTGACTTGTTCTGTTGTGAGCGTTTAACTTCGGAAACCTCGTTGTTGCCTGCGCGTCACGTTCGGGCAACGCACCGCTCCGACGCGCTCTTGGAGGCGGATCGATGCGACAGGACCACGGATGATGGTTGCCGGAACCGGTGCTCCTGGGTCCGAGCCCGACTGGGCTGCCCGCGCTGCCAAGACCTGGAGCCGGGATGACTGGTTGGCGCTGGCTGACCGAATGCTCGCTGCCGTCCGGCCGTTCGCGTCACCCGGCCACGCTCTGGTTGTCGTTCCTGGCCGGCAAGGGGGCTACGGACGGGCCGTCGACGGCCTGGAAGGGTTCGCCCGAACGTTCCTGCTGGCCGGCTTCCGTATCGCCGGTGCGGACGGAGTGGGTGTCGACGAGCTAGCCGACCGCTACGCGGCGGGAATCTCGGCCGGTACCGACCCGAGAAGTACGGACCGCTGGGTGCGGTTGGATGAGCACCCCCAGGCGAAGGTGGAGGCCGCTTCCCTTGCGCTCGTCCTCGACCTGACCCGTCCGTGGATCTGGGACCGACTCTCATCCGAGGTGCGGGAGCGGGTGGTGGACTACCTGACCCCGGCGGTCGGCGATGCCACCTACCCGCGGATCAACTGGGTCTGGTTCCGGCTGATCGTGCAGACTTTCCTACGCTCGGTGGGCGGGCCGCACTCGCTGGACGAGATGGCGGAGGACCTGGCCACCCATGACGGTTTCGCCCGCGCGGACGGCTGGATGTCCGATGGGCCCGAGCGCGCCTACGACCATTACGTGGGCTGGGCGCTGCACGTCTATCCGACGCTGTGGGCCCGGATGGCCGGCGCGGAGGATCTGGCGGCGGGACGCCGCGATCGGGATCTGGCCGGCCTCGACCGGTACCTGCGTGACGCGGTCGCCCTCGTGGGCTCGGACGGGTCACCGCTGGTGCAGGGCCGGAGCCTGATCTACCGGTTCGCGGCCGCAGCGCCGTTCTGGGTTGGCGCGATCGCGGGGGTGCCGTCGGTCAGTCTTGGCCAGCTGCGCCGCGCGGCCACCGGCATCGTGCGCCACTTCGTCGACCACGGCGCATTCGATGATCGCGGTCTGCTCAGCATGGGCTGGCACGGCCCGTGGCCGCGGTTGGCCCAGGCCTACTCTGGGCCCGGCTCGCCGTACTGGGCCAGCAAGGGATTGCTCGGCATCGCCCTGCCCGCCGGCCACCCCGTGTGGAGGGTGCCGGAGGAGCCGCTGCCTGTCGAGGAGCGGGACGCCGTCCGGGCCATTCGGGCACCGGGTTGGCTGGTCTCGGCCACCCGCGCCGACGGCATCGTCCGGGTGATCAACCACGGCACCGACCACACGGTCGAGGGCAGTTCCGTCGGTGACTCACCGCTCTACGCCCGGCTCGGCTACTCCACCGCGACCAGCCCGGTGCTCGACGAGAGCGGCTGGGTCAACCCCCTCGACCAGTCCGTCGCCCTCGTCAACGAAAGGGGCAGCGCCACGCATCGTGCCGGTATGCGTCTGCTGACGGTGCACGTCGACGGCGATGGCGTGGGCGTGGCTGGTTCGCGCGCCCTCGCCCACTGGGTGGATCCAGACCCGGGCCACCGTGACCACGGCGGTGGCCGCGCCGGCACGTCCCGGCCGGCCGGGAGCCTCACGGTGTACTCGCTGGTCCACGGGCCCTGGGAGCTGCGCTTGGTCCGTGTCGCTGATCTCGCCGACGACGTTGACGCCGCCGGGTTGCGCCTGCGGATCGGTGGCTGGGCCGTTGCCGGCGGTGCGACGGCAGCCTTCGGCGGCGGTGCGGTCAGCGTGACCGGCGCGGGCTTGACGAGTCGACTCGAAGGCGTGCACGGCGGTGGTACGGCCGGTGCCACGTCCGTTCCTGATGGCGGGCCGTTGGCCGGCGGGCTGGTGGTGCCCTGGTTAGACCACCCGGTTCAGCCCGGTGCGTGGGTCGTCGTCCTCACCGAGCTGTCCAGAGACCTCACGGTCGGGGTCAGGCAGGGGTGCCGGGTCGTGCTGGGCGAGGACGCCCGCAGTCTTCATGTTTCGGTCGTCTGGCCGGGCGGGACGAGCACCATGACCCGGCTGGGCCTTGAACGGGCCGATTCCGCAGTCCAGCGACCAGCTAGATGATCGATTCCAAGGGATGTGGGACCGCAAGTAGACGCGAGGGCGTCCATGATCGGCGTTGTCTAGGC
>NZ_JBNCKS010000116.1:0-4812 GCF_049841635.1 Micromonospora sp. DT44
GGCACACCGGCCAACCGGTCATGCGATCCCTGACCGCCTACGACCACTGACCCCTTGGAATCGATCATCTAGTGCCGAACCCCGACGCGCTGCTGGCCGAGGGCGACGTGAACGGCACGGCCTTTTACGACGCCGCCGTCGTCGCCGGTGGAGGCTGGTTGGCAACCCTGTGCGCCGTAGCGACCGCGATCGCGTGGGGACTACCGAACTCGATGGTCGCCCAGGTCGCCACGTCACGGCTGCTGTACGCGATGGCCCGCGACCGGCAACTCCCGGCGTTCCTGGCGAAGGTGTCGGTACGCCGCAGCGTGCCGATCAACGCCACCCTGCTCACCGGTGTCGTTTCCCTCGCCCTCGGCCTCTACATGGCGACTCGGGCGGACGGGATCACGTTGCTGTCATCGCTGATCAACTTTGGGGCGATGGTCGCCTTCCTCGTCCTGCACGTCTCCGTGGTCGTGCACCACCTGATCCGTCGGCGCAGCGGGAATTGGTGGGCGCATCTGGTCATGCCCGGGGTGGGGTTCGCAATCCTCGCCTACGTCGTGGTCAATGCCAACATCGCCGCGCAGCGCCTCGGCCTGGCCTGGCTGGCTCTCGGCATCCTCGTCCTGGCTGGCCTCTACCTGACGGGCCGAAGGCCCGTGCTGTCCGGCCTGGCCCCGGCTCAGCCGGTCGGGCGTGACATGGAGCGGGTGTGACCACGATGAGCCAATTCACCTACCGACCCGCCCGCGACGAGTTGGCCTACACCTTCGGCGGCCGGATCCCGGTGGCTCACGTCCGATCCGGCGACGTCTTCACCGTGCACACCGAGGACTGCTTCGGCGGACTCGTGCGGGGGCCAGCGGACCTGCCCTCCCAGGTGTGTCAGATGCCGTACCTGAACCCTGTGTCCGGGCCGTTCTTCGTCGAGGACGCCGAACCCGGCGACACCCTCGCCGTACACATCCTGTCGATCGAACCCACCCGCGACTGGGGTGTATCGGCCACGTTCCCGTACTTCGGGGCGCTGACGTCGACCTCGCACACCGCCACCCTGCAGCCGCCTCTCGATGAGCGGGTGTGGATGTACGACATCGACCGGACGGCGGGGGTGGTCCGCTACCGGGCCACCGCCAGCGACCACACCGTCGACCTGCCCCTCGACCCGATGATCGGCACCATCGGCGTCGCCCCAGGTGCCATGGAGTCCCGATCCACGATCGTCCCCGACTATTACGGCGGGAACCTGGACACCCCGGAACTACGCGCCGGCAGCACCTTGTATCTGGGGGTGAACGTCCACGGCGCGCTGCTGGCACTTGGCGACGGGCACGCCCGCCAAGGTCAGGGTGAAGCGATCGGCGTCGCGGTGGAGATCGCCACCAGCACCACCCTCGCCATTGAGGTCATCAAGGGCATCGACGCCGCGTGGCCGCGGCTGGAAACGGAAACCTCAATCATGTCGGTCGGGTGCGCCCGACCCCTGGAGGACGCCTACCGGATGGCCCACCGGGATCTCACCGCCTGGACAGTTGACCTGTGCGGGCTGCAGATCCTGGACGCCTACCAGCTCATCTCGCAGGCCGGGCGGGCACCGATCGGCAACGTCTGCGATCCGAACTACACGGTCCTCGCCGCGATCGACAAGGCGCTGCTCCCGCAGCCGCGACCCGCCTACCGCGATGCTCACGCCCGGCTGCGCGGCCTCAGCCAGACCGTAGCGGCGGGTGGTAGCAGGTGAGCGTATCGGTCCCCAGGCTGCCGCTGCGCGATGAGCTGTTCCTGCTCGGCCACAACGACGACACCGGACAACCTCACATTCACCGCACTGCCCTCGCTCTCGGCCTCGCCGGCGCTGTCCTGATCGACCTGGTCCTGGCCGGACGGATTGCCCTCGACGCGAACGACGCCCGCCCCGCCGGGGACCGGTGGCTGCGCCTGCACACCAACCAGCCGGTCGGTGACCTGATCGCCGACACCGCCCTGGCCTCCATTGGCTTTGCGCGTGCCGCGCCACTGCTCAAGGCATGGCTGTGCGGGTTCTCCGATGACTTGTATCCACGCACGCGAGCTGGCCTCGTGGCCGCCGGCATCCTTCGGCACACCGCCCGCCGTCGCCTCGGTGGCCTGGTCCGCGCAGACGTCTACCTGCCGACCCATACCAAGTGGGCGGTTGTGGCCCGCGCTCGACTGCGATACCTGGCCAGCGGCCAAGAGCGGCCCGACAACCACACCGCCGCCTTCGCCGGACTCGTCGCCGTCCTTGGCCTCACCGATCACCTCTACCTCGACGACGACACCGTCGCGCTTACCGCGCATCTGAAGACCATCGCCGACCAACACCACCGCCCGGTCCGCGACATCACCGCTGCCGTGGATGCCGCGGTCGGTGACCTCGCCACAGCCACTTATCGATAGACGACCGAGGGGATATCCACACTATGAACCCGAGCGTTCGCATCCGTCCGGCCCGCTGGGCAGACAGACAGGCCGTCGCCACGTTGATCGCCGACGCTCTGCACCCCAGTCCGCTCGCCGCCTGGCTGGTGCCTGACCCGGAATCCCGCCGTCAGGTTCTGACCGACGTCTCCGTGATCTGGGTGGAACACGCCCTGTTCTTCGGCGACGTCCACCTCACCGACGACCTCGCAGCCGCCACGGTTGGCTTCCACCGCTACCGGCCGGTCCCACCACCGGCCAGCTACGCGGCCCGCCTCTTGGACGCGGCTGGAGCGCATAGCGACCGATTCACAGCGCTGGAGGGCGCCCTCGGGCAGAAGCAGCCCACCGAACCGCACTACCACCTAGCGTTTCTCGCCGTTAGGACGGCCCACCAGAGGGGTGGTCGCGGCAGCGCCCTGCTGGCCCACCACCGTGCACGCCTCGATCGCATCGACCTGCCATCCTGGACCGCCGTTACCGCAGGCGCGGAGCACCTACTCGCCCGCCACGGGTACACACCCCGACCGCCAGTCGCGGTGCCGGACGGACCGAGCCTGTGCCCCATGCGCCGCAACTCCCGATGCGCCGAGCCTCTGCCGGACAACTCCGCGCAGCCGGTCGGCAACCGTCGGCAAGACCAACACGCGTAGCCCGCGGCTATGAAATCGCGCCGGTGCCCCCCGGCTCGGCCCACGAAGTTCGTCTGAACCATTAGCCCTCTCATTTGAGCCCTAAGAAACTGGCCGCCCTTACGAGAAGTCTGTCCCAGGACCCAAGGAGGCTCAGCCGTGCCCCTCCACTCCGCTCAGGATTTACCCAACGCGCATGACCGCCATCGTTCGCCTTCATTGCCCAGCTCAGACCTGATTACCAGCGTCTTCGGCGGTTGCGCGGGCACTCGGCCACAGGCGTGGACGGTTCCCCTTCATGCGGCTTCCCGGCTCGCGTCGCAGCATCGCGAACAATGGACGGCCGAGACGGTTTCTCGTGATCCATCCGCTGATGACCATGCTGTGGCTGCCGCCAAACGGTTGATTGACAGCCTTAACGCCACTCGCATTGATCTGATCGGTGACATCGACTCCTGGGTTGAGCAGGTGGTGCGAGCTCCCGATGGGGGACCTCTGCACACGGAAACGATCGGCTCGGTGATCGACCGGTTGGCCATCGCATGGGTTCGGTGGAGGCGGTTCTCTGAAACCGGGGGGCCGGACTCACGTGAAGTCGATCCTTCGCTGGCCCTCCAACAGTTCACCGAACTCGCTGAAGCCTTCGACGTCCTCGTGCTCGATATTCACGAGGGCCGGCGCCGCGTTCCTCGCTGGCGCACTCTCAAAAGCTATCGGGAGCTTCGATGAGGATTGCCGTCACCCTTAACGGCGCCGACAACGTCGGCAAGACCACGAACGCCCGGTGGCTGGCGTCGGCGCTGCCGGACGTCGAGTTCACCGGGACAATCGATGGGTGGGACCGGCGATGGGCCGAGGTGTCGCAACGGGACTTCGGTCAGTGGTGGTTCGTTGACAGCACCACAGACGAACATATCGACCTGGTGTTCAGCTCTCACGCCGCGCGGTGCGCCGGTGGTGGGCCCTTGGCGTTGGAGGACCGCGGTTGGCCGATGCTTGTAGCGACCTGCGCGGCAACGGCGGTGGTCAAGGACGGCATTTCAACCGCCGAGGCGCTCGCACTAGTCGAGGCCAAAGCACGTCGTTACGCCCCTACGCCGCGTCGCGAGCTGCACCTGCTACTGCGCCACAGCAGCCAGCGTGCGGCCGAGGCACACCACGCCGTGGCGCGTGACCCTGCACCGGCCACTGAGCGCTACGCCGAGTATCAGTGGCGATTGGCGGAGGCGATCGATCTTCAAGTCGACGGCGGGGAATACCAGGCCAGGGTGGTGCGCGGAGACCGCCCACTCCTTGATGTGCAGCGTGAAATCCGCGAGGCTCTGACGCAACTCGACGTGCCCGTCGTGCCGCTGCCGCCGGACCGGATCGAACACCTATGGGTGCTCGCTGGTATGTCCGAGAGCGGCAAGAGCACGGTCGGTGAGCTGCTGCGCACTGAGCACGCAGCCACTCGGCTGAAGATCGGCTATCTCATGCAGCTTGGCGCCGATCGGCGCGGTGCGGCCGATCCGTATCGCGAATGGGACGAGGTGACCCAGGCGCAGATGCTCTCGGAGGAGATCCTGCGGTTCGCCGCACTGAACCCAGGCAGCCACCGGATGAGCCTGGAGAGCGCGCACCGCCTCGAAGCCACAGCACACCTTCGCAGGATTTGGGGTGAGCGCTGCGAGGTCCTACGGTAGTTGTCAAGTCAAACTGAGACGGTCTGTTCCTGCTGGGTTGGCTGGTTGATCCAGGCATGGTCGGGCAGCCT
>NZ_JBNCKS010000117.1:0-4078 GCF_049841635.1 Micromonospora sp. DT44
GTTGCCTAGGCAACGCCGATCATGGACGCCCTCGCGTCTACTTGCGGTCCCACATCCCTTGGAATCGATCATCTAGGGCCTGACGCACGTTCCTCCACCCGGCCCGATCTCGGCGCCGCTGTGATCCGGCACAAGCTGAGCTGCACTGGCACTCATCCGGCGTCGATGAGGGACCACTCCTGAGGAAAGTCGGCGTGCAGCAGGTCGGTGATACTGGCGGGTGGGAAGTCCGGCCAGGAACGTTGCGGGTCGTGCCGTCGGTTGAGACGTCGATCAAGGAAACGCTGAGTACGGATGAGTCCCTCGGTCGCCTCACTCACGCTGAGCTGGCCGTCCTGCACGGCTGTGGCGTACTCGTCGAGATCCAAGACCCTGTAGGGATGGTCGCCAGGTCCCACGATCACGTCGATCCACAGGTCGTCGACCGTGACCACGCTCCCATGATCAGTGACGCGCACCAGGTCGCAGTACCACCAGCCCTGCTGCGCCGGTGGAAATATGACCGGCTGATTGATTTGGAACCCATCATCGAGCAGCACGAAGCTGCGCTGCTCATACGGTCGATTGTCGAGGTGAAATCCCCAGTCGTAGACGAGGGCGTCGCCAAGACGTAGCCCCGCCGCCCGAAGCTTCCCGTCGCGCACCACGGTCACCGGCGTCGGTCTGCGCTCGGAGCCATCGGTCACACGCACCAGCTTCACAGGTCGACGAGCCCGACGACCTACCATTCTCGGCAGGACATGACCCAGGCCGTGTCTGACAAATGGCCTTCGAGGGGCCTGGCTCGTCCTAGTGGGCGAGACGCTGGAGCCAGTCCCGCAGGAGTGCGGTCTCGACGGGTCGCAGCGGGACGATGGCTGGATCCGCCCCGCCGAGGGTGGCATCGAGCGCGAGGGCGCGAGCGGCGAGGGTGGAGTCCGGGGCTGGGCTCGTGTCGGTGGTCAGGGCGTGGATGAGTGCTTCCCGCATGCGCGGTGAGACCTCCGGGTCGCGTTCGCTCTCGGGGATGCTGATCAGGGAGAGCGTGGTGCCGGTTACCGCCGCCAGCGTGAGGTGGGCGGCGAGGACGGGCGGCACCCGTAGACGGCCGTCGGAGGCGACGCGGCCGAGGAACGTCATGAGGAGTTCGTGTGCCTCTCGCGCGGCGGGTGGGCGCCGGCCGGGCCGGTCGGTGCCGTACATCAGCAGGTAGAGGGCGGGGTGTTTCAGGCCGAAGTCGACGTGCATGTCCCATCCGTGGCGCATGCCGTCGACCGGGTTGCCGCTCGACGACAAGGTGTGCTTCTGCGCCAAGTAGAGGTCGAAGGCGTGGATGGCCAGCGCCGAAAGGAGCCCGTCCTTGTCGCCGAAGAGCTGGTACAAGGAGGCGGCACGGATGCCTGCCGCCGCTGCGACGGCGCGGGTGGAGAGCGCCTGGGCGCCCTCCCGTTCCAGGAGCTCGGCGGCGACCTCCAGGATCTGCCGGCGACTGCGGGTCTTCGCATCATCCACGGTTGCAATGCTACGGCATAAGGCGTATCACTGGTACGGCCAGCGATACGGAAAGTACCGTAGCAGTGATACGGCAGGAGAGGTCGATGAATCGTGTGGGGTACGGCGCCATGCAACTTGCGGGCCCCAAGGTCTGGGGATTCCCGCACGACCCGGAGGCGGCGCGGCGGGTGTTGCGCCTGGCTGTCGAGCTGGGCGTGACCTTCTTCGACACCGCGAACGCCTACGGGCCACGAACGGTGAACCAGCTGATCGGGCAGGCGCTGGGACCGAACCCCGAGGGCGTGATCGTGGGCAACAAGGTCGGCGCGGAGCGCGGCCCGGACAAGTCCTGGGTCGTCGACGGTCGCCCGGAGACGATCCGGCGGCAGGTTCACGAGGCCCTTACCGACATGGGAACGGACGCGAGCGAGCTGACCTACCTCCGACTCGTCGGCGACACCCCCGGTGCGCACCAGGACGTACCGCTGGAGGAGTCGCTCGGCGCACTCGTTCAGCTGCGAGACCAGGGGCTGATCCGCCGCATCGGCCTGTCCGGCGCGTCCCCGCAGATGCTGGCCCGCGCCCAGCAGATGACCCCCATCGCGGCGGTGCAGAACCGCTTCAACCTGCTTGACCGCAGCGGCGTCCAGGTCCTCGCCGACTGCGAGAGCCAGGGCATCCTCTTCATCCCCTACTTCCCGCTGGCCGCCGGACGGCTCAGCGGCCACCAGGAGCTGACCGGCCCGGCCGAGCGCCTAGGTGCCACACCGGCCCAGATCGCACTGGCCTGGCTGCTGCGCCGTTCGCCCTCCATGGTCGTCATCCCCGGCACGAGCAGTACCGACCACCTGCGGTCGAACATCGCAGCTTCCGAAGTTGCCGAACAATTGACCGACACCGAGGTCGCGCGCCTGACCGGACTCGTCGACGAGTCGCAAGCGGTCCTCGGCCAGCCCACGCCCCCCGCCCATGGCCACCGCTGAAAGGCCCCGGGGATGTCGCTATCGGCCTCAGCCGCACCTGACGAATGATCTTCGGAGTTCTGCGACGGCGCCCATATCGCCTTTCGACGACCAAGGTCCACCTGGCCGTCGACGGCCGCGGCCTCTCACTCGCCCTGGTCCTCACGCCGGGCAACGTCAACTCTGGCTTCGCCAACCAGCAAAGTGGTCACTATCAGACACGGCCTAGTTGCGTCGGTGGTAGCGGTTGTGGCGGGGTATCTGGTCGGGGTCCAGCCAGGCTGGCGGAACGAACATCGGCCGGTTGTCGCTGCCGAGCCGGACCGTCCATTCTCCTTTGTGTACGTGGCGATGGTGGTGGCCGCAGAGCAGGACCGCGTTGGTGAGACTGGTGTCGCCGCCGTCGGCCCAGTGACGGACGTGGTGGGCGTCGCACCAGCGCGGTGGCCGGTCGCAGCCCGGGAAGGCGCAGCCACGGTCGCGAAGCACGAGGGCGCGCCGCAGGGGACCGGTGATGAGGCGGCGTTGCCGGCCGACATCGAGTGGTTGGCCGTTGCCGCCCAGAACGGCGGGGAGGATGGCGGCGTCGCAGGCGAGTCGACGTACCGTCTGCGGGGTCAGGGCGAGCCCGGTGTCGAGTGTGCCGGCGCCGAGCTGCTGACTCAGGGCGTCGTAGCCGGTGGTGACGACGATCTGGGCGGCCTCGCCGCCGTTCGCCGGTAGGTCGCCGGTGCAAAGGGCGAGTCGGCAGACGTCGGCGAAGGCGTCATGGCGGCGTTGGCCCGGGGTACGGGTGTCGTCCGGGCCGGTGGGGCCGCTGAGCGGGTCGATGGCGGCGCGGAGCAGGCCGGCGGTCTCGGCGTCGAGGGTGCCGGCGAGTCGCAGCCGCCCGTCGGTCTGCTCGGACACCGTCAGGTGCCGGTCGCGGTCGGCTCGGCGAGCGTCGGCGTCGAGCGCGGCCTTCGCGGCGGCCTCGGCGACGTCGGGGGCGACGTGGTCGAGGATGCGCGTGCTCAACCTGCCCAGCAGGGTCGGGTCGAACTGCCCGGCCCATTCGACGAGGACACCGACGGCCTTGTCGGCGGCTGCGGTGCCGGCGGTGTCGTGCACCGTGGTGACGGTGTCGGTGATGACGCGGGCCTGCTCGGCGGTGATGTTCCCGCCCGCCAGCGCCTGCCGGACTCCGTCGTTGTGGCCCATGTCGAGGGCGGCGGCGAGGTCGACGAGCCGACGCGCGGTGGGAACGGTGAGGCGCAGGCGCTCGCGCAACCAGACGGTGGTGCTGGACGCGCCGTGCGCGCGGGCGATGCCCCGGCCGTCGATCTCGCGAACGAGGGCGAGCTCGAGCGCGGCGAGGCGTTGCGCGAGGCGGTGCGCGGCGTCGAGCGCAGCGACGAGTTCGTGCTCGGCGAGGCTCCAGGCGGACGCGTCCAGGCAGGCGGCGACCGCGTCGTCTGCCTGCGCCAGCTCCTCGACCATGACCTGACACTAGAACAGGTGTACGACAATTTCAGTCATCATGATCGATAGGCAATCCAGACTGACATGAGTTGCCGCATCGCGGTGGGGGGGTGTCCCTATGGGTTTCGTCAAGCGGGGACGGGTGCCTGATCTGTCGGCCGTGGTTGGTAGGGGATCTTGTC
>NZ_JBNCKS010000118.1:0-4049 GCF_049841635.1 Micromonospora sp. DT44
CCTAGCCACCGCTACACCACAACCCATCCCACGCCGCTTCGCGACGCGGGATGCTGCCGCGTGTCTACGCACGGTTCCATTTTCGAGTTAGGCTGACTGTCGTGACGATCGACGACACCGCCGGCAGCACCGAACGCCTGGGCATGGCACTGGCGCCCGGTGGTCTCTGCGTGGTTCAGGACCTGCTGAACACCGCCGGCATAGCCGTCGCACCGACGTTCGAACTGCTCGATGACGAGACCACGGCGCAGGGCTGGCTCGATGTGGCGTTGCGGACCTGGGGAGAGCAGACCGGCCAAGCGCCGCCACGGATCGCGCTCACCGGTGACGACCTGGCGCCACTTCGGGCCCTGCGCGACCAGGTCCGCGGCTGGCTGACGAACGATGCCCACGACCAGGGGCCGCAGCCGCTGGCGGCCGACATCAACCTCCGCGATGGTCGATTGACGTATGGGCCCAGCGGTGGCGGCGTGAGCGCCGTCGCGTCGCTGGTCCACCTGGAAACGTTGCTCGCCTCGCGCCTGGGCACACTCGCCCGGCTCAAGACGTGTATGAACCCGGACTGCGGCGCCGTTTTCTACGACCGGTCCCGGAACAGCACCCGCGTCTGGCACGACATGAAGAGCTGTGGCAACGCGATCAATCTCCGTGCCTCCCGGGCCCGCCGGCGCGCCACGACCAAGCCCTGACACCCACCGCGGGTACGCCGCGGAAGCCGTCCCGTGGTTCGATCACCTCGTCCATGCCAAGGGAGGGGCACGGTGGGACGGAACGCGATCATCTTCCACGGGACCGGGGGCAACCCGGACGTCGTCTGGTACCGCTGGCTGGCCCGACGGCTGGAGGCCCGGGGTTACGCGGTCGAGGTGCCGCACCTGCCGGGCGTCAATGTCGAGCCGATTGCGACGTTCCTGCCGACGGTGCTGGCCGGGCACCACTTCGACGAGGACACGGTCCTGGTGGGCCACTCCGGCGGCGCGGCCCTGCTCCTGGCACTCCTTGAGCATGTCGACGTGACGGTGGCGCAGGCGATCCTGGTCGCCGGCTACTGCACCCGGTCCAACACGAGCGACGAGCCCGTTCTACAGGAGCACTACGACTGGGCGGCGATCCGGTCGCACGTGCGGGACATCTACTTCGTCAACTCGCGCAAGGATCCGTACGGCTGCGACGACCGGCAGGGACGCGCGATGTTCGAGCGGCTCGGCGGCACCCAGATCGTGCGCGACGACGGCCACTTCGGCGACTACGACCAGCCGTACGAGCGGTTCGAGCTTCTCGACCGCCTCATCCCCTGACGCTCGTCACATCCGCGCCCGCAGCACGTCGACCTCACAGCCGGGCGCCGACG
The DNA here is from genome assembly GCF_049841635.1 of Micromonospora sp. DT44. Lineage (NCBI taxonomy): Bacteria > Bacillati > Actinomycetota > Actinomycetes > Micromonosporales > Micromonosporaceae > Micromonospora > Micromonospora sp. DT44. Next base: position 1,352 of record NZ_JBNCKS010000118.1, read on the forward strand.
GGTCGAAGCCGTGCTCGGTCAGCCAACGGATCACCACCAGACTGCGCCACGACCACCACGCCCGGATCACGTCGAGGTCGACGTCGGCGCCGTAGCCGGCCACGACGTCGCCGAGGCGCTCCTCGTGCCCGAGAGTCAACGTGGCGAGGTCGAACAGGGCGTCGCCCCGGCTCGCCTCGGACCAGTCGAGCACGCCGGTGACCTCGTCGCCGTCGACGAACACGTGGTCCACCTGTAGGTCGCCGTGGGTGAAGACAGGTGTCCACGGCCGGAGCGCCGCCTCGGCGATGTGACGGTTGCGGGTGACCAGGTCGCTGGGGAGAACGTCGTTCGCGACGAGCCACCCGCACTCGCGGTCGAGCCGCGTGGCCCGCTCGTCGAGGCTCGGACCGGGCCAGGGCGGCAGCGGCGCGTCGTGCAGCGTCCGTACGGCGGCGCCCGCCGCGGCCCACGCCGTCGCCGACGCGGTCGACGGCTCGCCCAGGCGGCCGAGTGCCCGCCCGCGCAGAGCGGCGAGCGCGAGCACGGGCGGGTTGCGCCACAGGACCTCCGGGGTCGGCACGGGCGCCATCGCCATCGCCGCCACCTCGACGTCCGCGTGGTCCGGATCAGCATCGATCTTGAGAAACACATCCCCGGCACGTACGGTCGCCCGCTCGGAGTGGGCGACGACGACCTCTATCTCCGGCACGTCGGCCATTGTCGCGGGATCGACCGCGACGCTCGACCGGTTTTCGGCGCCGGAGTCGCGGGTGTCGCGGCGGACAGCAGGCTGTGGTGGCCGCCGCAGTCGGGGTCGGCGTGGGGGTGGTTGCAGCACTCCCGCCGGTTTGGGTTCGGCCCGCCCCGCGGTGAACCGTTGGCAGGGATGCACCGTTGAGACGTGCGCCAACGACCTTCGAACCGAGAGGATCCAAAGCGTATGCCTCCACGTCGCGACTACCGACAAGTCTCCTATCAGGAGGTCATCGATCAGCCAACGATCGCCGACGCAAGCTTGGTGATGGCATGGGCCCGCACATCCGGCCGGCTGAATCCCGGAGAAAAGCACATGTGGCGCCTGACTTCGGTAGTGCTTGGCGACTTCGCAAAGGCGCACGGGTTGCCCCGTGACTACTACACGCTCGCCAAGGACGGGGTCAAGCCCCGAGTGGTGCCAGAATCCGACCGCTACCCTGACGGCGCGAACCCGCAATCCGCGGCGGCGCAGACGATAGATCTGCCCTCCCGTTGGCCGCAGTCCGATCTGCCCACCGAGCCGCGCGTTTATCAGCCCGTAGCTTACCAGGCAGTGATCGACAATCCCGCGATCAGTGACCCCAGTCTGGTGATGGCCTGGGCTCACGCGACCAATCGGTTAACCCCCACAGCACGCGCTCTCAGTCTCGTTCCGAGTCTGCTAGCCGACTTTAGTGATGCCCACGGTTTGCCCCGTGACTACTACAGCGTTGTTCAGGCGGGGGAGCTCTTCCTGGAGCCCCGGTTCGATCGCTATGCTGACGGCGCAGATCCAACTTCCGCGGCGGCGCAGAGGATTTCCTTGCCCACTCGCTGGAAACGTGCCTATCTGCCGGCGGCGTACCAGGAGGTCGTCGATAACCCCAGCCTAGCCGATGTCCCCCTGATAAGGGCTTGGGCGCGCGCGACCGGGCGAATCCGCGCGTTGGCATACTCCAACACTAATGTGAGTCCCAAAGTAATCCGCGACTTCGCGGAAGCGCATGGGCTAACTGGAGGCTCGTATACCCTTGTCCGTGACGGCAAAAAATCCCATCTGAATTCAGACCCTGCCCGTTTGGCTGTCAACCCTGACCAGGTAGCACCCCTGCGGATCAGCCTTCCCGAGCGTTGGAAAGAGAAGCCAGCGGACGCCATAACGCAGTACGGGCAGCCCGTCGACGGTCCCGGCTATCAGCCGGAGGGTCGAGCGGGATCGACGCCTGCCTACGCCGATCCCTCAGGGCAGTACGCCGGCTACGCCGCGCCGCAAGCCGAGCTGCCGCAGAATTCCTACGCCTCAATGGTGAGCAGCTTTGGTGCTGCCCCTGGTGCGGTGGACACGACGATGCTGTCCAGCAGCACTGGCAACCAGTACCCATCTTCCTCCCGCTACCAGAGCCGGCAGGCAGAATACCCACCGGAGCAGGGGTATCACAGCTCTGTCCAATACGTTTCGGGGCCGGCTGCGAGCACGTCTTACGGGTACGGCCAATCTTCCACCACGCCGTACCCCGAATATTCCGCCCACAGCGGCCATGGCTTCGACGACGCCGGGCCGAGTAGGTCCGACTACAACACCTACCCCCAGCAATCCTTCGCACCGGCCATCCAGTACGCCATCAGCAGCGACAACCTTGCGGACATCAGTTACACAACGCAAAGCATGAATTCGCTGAACATCACCACCAACAACTGGCAGTCCAGCAGTGTTGCCGGCATCCCGTCGGCCGCCATCCCCACCCCAGAAGCCGATTTCGACCCGAAACCCGTCAGGCAACCCACGCCCAAAGGCCACTCCGGGAGACGCCACCGACGCTGACCGCCACCACACCCACCTCGACCTGCTGCTGGTCCTTGTGCGCGGGCTGCGGCCCCACTCGCTGTCGGCCCGCGACCCGCTGTGGGTCTGTGGATCTAAAGGTGTTTCCGGCCTGACCTGCCGGGCGTTGTGCCTGGTGAGGAGGGTGCTGTGATGACC
>NZ_JBNCKS010000119.1:0-1788 GCF_049841635.1 Micromonospora sp. DT44
TCAGCGAGCGACCAACACGATTTTCAGCCCGGAACGGGCCACCTCGCCAGAGGCGACAAGGACTAACCCCCCACCCCACCCCACCCCACCCCACCCCCTCCGGGCCGTCCGCTCGCGTTGATCATGAAGTTATTGCCCCGACACGCCGCGCGGCAGGGCAATAACTTCATGATCAACGGGGTCGGGCGGGGTCGGGCGGGGTCGGGCGGGGTCGGGCGGGGTCGGGCGGGTCGGGCGGGGTCGGGCGGGGCGGGGCGGGTTCGGGTTTGGGTTCGGGGGGGTGGGGGTTAGGCCAGGGCTCTTCTGGTGGCTTTGGGTGGGCGGTCGCCGCGGATTGAGGCCACCATGTCCAGCACTCGGCGGGTCGGCCCGACCTGGTGGGCCCGGAACACGCGGGCGCCCAGCCAGGCGGAGACCGCCGTCGCGGCGAGCGTGCCCTCCAGGCGCTCGCCCACCGGAAGGTCGAGCGTCTCGCCGATGAAGTCCTTGTTGGAGAGCGCCACGAGCACCGGCCAGCCGGTCACGGTCAGCTCGCCCAGCCGACGGGTGATCTCCAACGAGTGGCGGGTGTTCTTGCCGAAGTCGTGCGCCGGGTCGATGAGGATTCCGTCGGGGCGTACCCCCTCCGCCACCGCACGCTCGGCGAGCCCGGTCACCGTCGCGACCACGTCGGTCACCACGTCGTCGAAGGCGGCGCGGTGCGGCCTGGTGCGGGGGGTGAGGCCGCCGGCGTGCGAGCAGACCAGCCCGGCGCCCGTGCTCGCCGCGACCCGCGCGAGCGCCGGGTCGACGCCCGACCAGGTGTCGTTGAGCAGGTCCGCGCCGGCCGCCACGGCCTCCGTCGCCACCTCGGCGCGCCAGGTGTCGATGGAGATCACCACCTCCGGGAACGCGGACCGTACGGCGGCGATGGTGTCCACCGTGCGTCGGATCTCCTCGGTCACGTCCACCTCGGTACCCGGACCGGCCTTGACCCCGCCGATGTCGATGATCTCGGCGCCCTCGTCGACCGCCCGTTCGACCGCCCGGAGCGCGCTGTCCGCGGCGAAGGTGGCGCCCCGGTCGAAGAACGAGTCCGGTGTGCGGTTGACGATGGCCATCACCACCAGCTCACCCGGCGCGAACGTCCGCGAACCAAGCCGAAGTGCCCCGGCCATGCCGCCTCCCGCCTCCTGCGCGCCGTCGCCGCTGCTCCGGCCGCCACCGACGCTAGCCGGTCCGCGCCGGCACGCGTGGGGCGGGCGTGGGCGTCGATGGGTGATCGGGGTGGTGGGGTCGCTACCGGCGGGCTGTCGTGCCACGATCAGTGCATGGGTCAGCTTCTGCTCCTCCTGGTCGTGGCGTTGACCGTCGCGGCGGTGGTTTTCGGCGTGACGGTGCTGGTCGGCGGGCGCGATCCCGGTCTCGCTCCGACGGAACCGGATTCGCAGGCCATACCGCTGCCGGGCACCCGGCCGCTGCGCGAATCCGACGTCGGCGCGGTCCGCTTCGACACCGGTCTCCGTGGCTACCGGATGGCCCAGGTCGACCAGGCGATGCGCCGCGCCGCCTACGACATCGGCTACAAGTCCGAACTGATCGGCGTGTTGGAGGCGGAGGTCATCGCGCTGCGCGAGGGCCGGACCGACGACGCGGACGTGCTGCGCCGGGCGCGGGAGCAGTCCGCCGGTGCGGCGCCCGACGCCACGGCAGCGGAGCCCTCGGCCACCTCCTCAGCGGCCGACGCGGACGGCGTGGCACCGGCGACCGACTCGGCTGTGGACGCCGACGGCATCGCCCCGGCCACCT
>NZ_JBNCKS010000119.1:1884-3987 GCF_049841635.1 Micromonospora sp. DT44
ACCTCTTCGGTCGCGGACGCCGACGGTGTCGCCCCGGCCACCTCTTCGGTCGCGGACGCCGACGGTGTCGCCCCGGCCACCTCTTCGGTCGCGGACGCCGACGGTGTCGCCCCGGCCACCTCTTCGGTCGCGGACGCCGACGGTGTCGCCCCGGCCACCGACGAGGCGAGCGTCCGCACGCCCGCCGACGACGCCCCGCCCGGGGCCGCCCGGGGCGCCGGACAGCAGGGCGCGGTGGTCCGGTCGGAGTCGGCGTGACCGGCCCGGAGGGCGCCGATGCTCTCCGGGAGGCGGCCCAACCGGGCGCCGGTGAGGTGACCGCCACGGTCATCGTCAACGCTCCGGCAACCCGCGTCTTCGCCGCGCTGCTCGCCTGGGAACGGCAGTCCGACTGGATCCCGTTCACCCGGGTCCGGGTCGTCGAGGGCGACGGGCGCGAGGGCAGCCGGATCGAGGCGGTGACCGCGCTCGGCCGGGCGACGCTGCGCGACGAGATGCTGGTGGTCCGGGTGGACGAGCCGTACGAGATCGGCGTGGTGCACCACGGCCAGGTGCTGCGCGGCCCGGGTGTCCTGCGCTGCACCGAACTCGGGCAGGCCCGTACCCAGGTCGTCTGGCACGAGTGGTTCCACCTGCCCGGCGGCGCGGCCGGCCGGCTCGCGTGGCCGGTGCTCTGGCCCGGTTCCAAGCTGGGCCTCACCCAGGCACTCAAGAGGTTCGGGCGGCTGGTCGAGCAGGGCCGCCTGCCCTGACGGTGTTGTCGACCGGTTGAGCAGGGCTGTCGGTGCGATGGCCTAGCGTGTGCGACGTGAGTGACCTGGTGATCGGCGCCGACGGGCTGGCCCGCTGCGCCTGGGGGTCGAGCACCCCCGACTATGCCGTCTACCACGACACCGAGTGGGGTCGGCCGCTGCACGGCGACGACGCGCTCTACGAGCGGATGACCCTGGAGGCGTTCCAGTCCGGCCTGTCGTGGCTGACCATCCTGCGCAAGCGTCCGGCGTTCCGGCTGGCCTTCGACGAGTTCCACATCCCCACCGTCGCCGGCTACGACGACACGGACGTGACCCGGCTGCTCGCCGACGCCGGCATCGTCCGCAACCGGGCCAAGATCGAGGCGGCGATCGCCAACGCCCGCGCCGCGCTCGAACTACCCGACGGGCTGTCCGCGCTGCTCTGGTCGTTCGCGCCGGAGCGCCGGCCGGCCCGTCCCGCCTCGTTCGCCGAGCTGGCGCCGATCACCGCCGAGTCGACGGCGATGGCCAAGGCACTCAAGAAGCGCGGCTTCCGGTTCGTCGGCCCCACCACGGCGTACGCCCTCATGCAGGCCACCGGGATGGTCGACGATCACATCGTCGGCTGTCACGTCACCCGCTGACCGCCGGCGTGATGGGATGGCAGGCATGACGACCGAGACCGCGTACCGGGCCGACGGGTCCGGCCACGCCGACGGGCCGGGCACCTGGGCCGTGCTGCTGCCCGCCGAGCGGTACGAGGCCGAGCGGCTCGTGCACCACGATTCGCTGAAGCTGACCGGCCTGACCGACGCGGGGCGGCCGGGCCCCGGCGACCGGGTGGCGGTGCTGGCCGACGCGCCGCCGCGCCTGGTGGCCCTGGGCCGGGTTGCCGCGCCGACGCAACGGCACCGTGAGGACCCGGACGACCCGCAGTCCCCGGTCGAGCCGGAGACGCTCGTGGTGGCGTACACCCGGCGGGCCTTCGACGAGCCGGTGCCGGCCGACCTGCTGACCCTCGACGGGCCGGTCACCGCACTGGATCCGGCGACCTTCCGGGCGCTGGCCGACCAGCTCGGCCCGCCCCCGGCGCGGCGTACCTGGCTGGTCAGCCTGGACCTGCCGATCGAGGCCGGCACGCCCGCCGAGGCGGTACGCCTGTTCTGGTCCTACGTGCAGGAGTTGGGGCCGCGTGAGCTGCCCGCCTTCGTCGCACCGTCCGGCGACGAGCTGGCCATGCAGGCGTTCGTGCTCGGCGCGGAGGCCAACCAGGACCCGGAAGAGGACGACTGAGCTTGATTTTTAACCTGTGCGGCGTGGCCTAGGGCTATTCGAAGTCTTCGTTTTCTTCGTGTCACTCTTTGGTTTT
>NZ_JBNCKS010000120.1:0-3901 GCF_049841635.1 Micromonospora sp. DT44
AACTGGCACACCGGCCAACCGGTCATGCGATCCCTGACCGCCTACGACCACTGACCCCTTGGAATCGATCATCTAGTAGTTGAAGACCGGGACGCTGCCCGACCACTCGGTGCTGGTCACCAGGGACGGAGGCGCGGTCGGGCCCTGGGCCGGGTGGTCCCAGTTGGGCCAGGCGCAGAACGTGCCCTGCGGGCAGTTCCCGGGACCCCAGACGCCGGAGGCCGCGGCGGGGGCGGCACGACACGGCAGATCCGTCGACGAGTGCTCTCGCCGACGGACCGCATCGGGGTGGAACCTACGGTTTGCGGGCGAGCAGTCCGACGAAGGTGTGATAGGTGTCGGTCTGCTGTGGCGCGGACGCGCCCGGCTCCGGCCGCCACTCGGCCAGCGGCACCAGCCCCGGCTCCAGCACCTCCAGCCCGTCGACGAACGAGAGGATCTCCTCGTCCGTACGCCAGCGGCCGGTGCCCAGCGACTCGTTGAAGACCCGCTCGACCTCGCGCGCCTTGCGGGAGCCCTCCGGGTCCCGCTCGCCGGGGTCGCGGAAGTGTGAGATCGCCACGTAGCTGCCCGAGGGCAGCGCGTCGATCAGCTCCGCCGCCACCGCGCGCGGATCCTCGTCGTCGCCCAGGTGGTGCAGGATCGCGAAGAGGAGCAGCCCGACCGGTCGATCGAAGTCGACGAACCGCCGCACGTCCGGGTGGTGCAGGATCTCCTGCGGCGTCCGGATGTCCGCCTGGATCACCGTCGCGGTGCCGTCCGCGGCGAGCAGTGCTCGGCCGTGCGTCAGGACGATCGGGTCGTTGTCGACGTAGACGACCTGGGCCTTCGGGTTCTGCTCGGTGGCGACCTCGTGCACGTTGCCCTGGGTGGGCAGCCCCGATCCGATGTCGAGGAACTGGTCGATGCCCGCCTCGGAGACCAGGAAGCGGATCACCCGACGCAGGAAGGCCCGGTTCGCCTGACCGGCTGCCGGCCCGTCCGGGGTGATCCGCAGGGCGTGCTCGGCGACCTGTCGGTCCGACTCGAAGTTGTCCTTGCCGCCCAGAAAGAAGTCGTAGACCCGCGCCACGCTGGGAATACGGGGGTCGATGCCCGGGGGTGCCGCCTTGTCGCGGGTCACAGGCGTCTCCATTCGATTCGAATCAGCGCAGGCCGAGGACTGTGGACGGTGCCGGCGTTGGGGCGAGTGTAGCGATCGGGCGGGCGGAATTCCGCCCCGCCTGGTATCGCTCCCAGCGAATCGTCTCCTCACCGGTGCGCTCATGGGGTGACACGCCGGAAGAGAGGCGACCGAGTAATGAGATACGTTGGCGATCATCGATATAATGGCTGCATCGTCGACGTATGACAGGCGTCCCTTCGTCCTCGCTGTTCCGCCGCCTCGGTCCGGGTCTGCTGGTCGCCGCCATGCTCTCGACGGCGGTGGTCGTGACCGTCGCGGGCATCGCGCCGGCGGCCGACGCCGGCACCGCCGCCCCCGCCGCGTACCCCGGGGTCGCCCCGGCGCCGCGCGGCGGGGCGATGCCCGCCGCCGAACCGACCGGGACCGCGCCACCGCCGCCCACCACGCCGCCCGGCACGCCGGGGACCTCACCCTTCCCGCCGAGCCCGCCCACCAACCTGACCGCCAGCGAGGTACGCGCCGGATCGGTCACCCTCACCTGGACGGCCGCCAAGCCGGGCTGTTGCGCCATCGTCGGGTACGACATCACGTACTACCAGGCGTTCGACGACGTCATCTACAGCGCCAGTGTCGGGGCCGTCACCAGCACCACGATCACCTCGTACATCGGGCCGGGCAAGCAGTACTCGTTCCGGGTGGCCGCCCGGGACACCCTCGGGCACCGGTCGACGTCCACGGACGCGCTGACCGTGGTCACGCCGGTGACGGAGACCGGCGGGGACACCACCCCGCCGAGCGCCCCACAGAACCTGACGGTCACCGAGGTGACCGCCTCGAACGGCACGCTGTCCTGGACGCCGTCGACCGACAACGTCGGCGTGCTCGGGTACAACGTCTACCGCTTCGACGGCTGGTTCAGCTCGACCCTGATCGCCACCGTGCCGGGAACGACGTACACGACGCCGCTGCCCGCCTCCACGCCGCTGCGGAACCTCTACTACGTACGGGCCCGGGACGCGGTGGGCAACGTGTCGATCGCGTCTAACACGGTCACCCTGCCCACGCCGTCCACGCCGTCGCCCCCGCCGCCCTCGACGTGCCGCGTGAGCTACTGGAACCAGTCGGAGTGGCAGACCGGCTTCGTGGCGACGGTGACGGTCCAGAATCTCGGTGCGGCACCGGTTGACGGCTGGATCGTCACCTTCAACTTCAACGGAGACCAGCAGGTGATCTCGGCGTGGAACGCCACGGTCAGCCAGAGCGGCTCCACCGTGACCGCCCGTAACGTCGACTGGAACCGCGTCCTGGCGCCGAACGGCTCGACGACCTTCGGTATCCAGGGGCGGTGGAGCGCCAGCGACGCGCCGCCGCTCGGCTTCACGCTGAATGGCGCCCAGTGCGCGGTGGGTTGAGCCCGCCCCCTTCTCGAGGAGTCCCGTGAGCACACCCCACCGTCGCCGTAGGATCCTGGCTGGCGTCCTCGTCGTCTGCACCACGCTCGGCGGCCTTACCGCGCCCGCCTCCGCCGCGAACACGCTCACCATGCGGGGCGCCGACGTCTCCTCGTTGCAGCGCAGCCTCGACCTGGGCGCGCGGTACTACGACGCCGGCGGTGTCGCCCGTGACCCACTGGACATCCTGAGGTCCGTCGGCGTGAACTACGTCCGACTGCGCGTGTGGAACAACCCGACCAGCGGCTACAACAACAAGAGCAGGGTGTTGGCCCAGGCCAGGGCGGCGAAGGCGAAGGGCCTCAAAGTGCTCATCGACTTCCACTACTCGGATACCTGGGCCGACCCCGGCAAGCAGTACAAGCCGGCCGCGTGGGCCGGCCACACCCTGAGCCAGCTGGGCGCCGACGTGTACAACTTCACCTACGACGTCTGCGCCGACCTGCGGGGGCAGGGCACCCTGCCGGACAGCGTGCAGATCGGCAACGAGATCAACGTCGGGATGCTGTGGAACGAGGGCAAGGTCGTCAACAACGACTTCCGCCCGCTGGCCGGTCTCCTGAAGCAGGGCTACAACGCGACCAAGGCGTGCGGCGGCGGCATCCCCGTGATGATCCACACCGCCAACGCCGACAGCAACGCCAACGCCCGCTGGTTCTACGACGGCATCCGCGCCCAGGGCGTGCAGTGGGACATCACCGCCCTGTCCTACTACTGCGTGTGGCACGGCAGCCTGGCGAACCTCTACAACAACATCGTCGACCTGCGCGGTCGCTACGGCAGACCGGTGGTGATCGCGGAGACCGCGTACCCCTTCACGCGGAACAACGCGGACAGCGAGCCGAACGCCATCGGCGACGCGACGTGCGACGGCATCAGCGCGAACTGGGCGGGTCAGGCTCAGGAGTTCGACTGGGTGCAGAACACCGCCCGCAACGCCGGGGCCATCGGTGTCTTCTACTGGGAGCCGACCTGGTACGCCGTCAACGGCAACGGCTGGGATCCGGCCAACATCAACGGCACTGGAAACCAGTGGGACAACATGGCCGTCTTCGACTGGTCCGGGCGGGTGAACCCGAACGTACGCTGGACGCCCTGATCCTTCGCGGGACGGACGACGCGCCCCCGCGCACCGTTACGACGATGAGCGGGGGCGCCGGCGTGCCGGTCGTCAGACGGCCGTCCGCGACCACTGTTGGTTGGTGCCGGTGTTGCAGGTGTACTGCTTGAGGACCACTCCGTCCGCGGTCGACGCGGCGGGTACGTCCACGCACTTGCCGCTGTGTCGGGCGCGGAGTTGGAAGTAGCTGCCGTTGGTGACCAT
>NZ_JBNCKS010000121.1:0-3757 GCF_049841635.1 Micromonospora sp. DT44
TCTGACGTAGAGTGCGGTCGCGAGGGTGTCCAGATCGGTGTGCACGGGGCCTCCATGGTCTCGTTGCCTAGGCAACGAGACCATGGAGGCCCTCGCGTCTACTTGCGGTCCCACATCCCTTGGAATCGATCATCTAGATCCGGCGCCAGCCGTTTTCGCCGCGATGAAGGACGGGTGGGCGCGGCAGCAAGTCGCTCGTTTCCTGCGCGAGGCCACGATCGGGTCGCGGTTGCGGCTGGTTGATCGAATGGAGCAGTACACGGGGTTGTACCCGTGGCAATGGACGCCGGCGGAGGGGGAGGCGTTCATCGCTCACCTTCGCGGTGGTGCGGCACCAATCCGGTTGTCGACGGCGCGGACGTACGAGGTGACGATCGCCTTGTTCATGGAGTTCCTGCGCGATGCCCGGTACGGGTGGCCGGCTGAGTGTTCGCAACGCTTCGGGACGGCCCCGCAGGTGGTGTTCCACGAGGGCAACTCGGTGGTGCATTCCGCGGACTACGAGGGCGATCCGCGTCGTCGGCCGTTGTCCTACGACGAGGTTCAGCAGTTGTTCGATGCCGCTGACGAGCGGCCGAAGAAGGTCCGGGGTCAGGGCCGCAAGGGTGCGTTGACGGCGCTGCGGGACGCGGCGGTGCTCAAAACGGTCTACGCGTTCGGCACCCGACGCGCGGAGTCATCGAAGGTGGACCTGGTGGATCTGCGGCGTAATCGCAAGGCGCCGCAGTACGGCATGTTCGGAATGTTGACGGTGCGCTACGGCAAGGCATCGGCGGGCGGGCCGGCGAAGCGGCGCACGGTGCTGACGGTCCCGGAGATGGACTGGGTGGTCGACGTGCTGGGCGAGTGGGTCGGCGAGGTCCGCCCGCATTTCTCGCCGGGCCGGCACCCGGCGTTGTGGGTGAGTGAGCGGGTCGGGCGGCTGTCGCCGCGCTCGATCAACGAGGCGTTCGTGCTGGCTCGGCAGGCCGCTGGCTTGGATGAAGGCCTGGATCTGCATTGCCTGCGGCATTCCTACGTCACGCACCTGACGGAGTTCGGGTATCCGGCCCGGTTCGTGCAGGAGCAGGTCGGCCATTCCCATGCGGCCACCACGGCGATCTACATGGGAGTGTCGCAGGAGTACCGCAACAAGCTGTTGGAGGGCTCGTTGAAGCGGCGGCTGGGTGAGGACTGGGACCTGCGATGATCAAGAAGATGGGCTGCGACTGGCGGCTGCGTCAGGTGATGGCCGAACACGAGATGTTTCAGACCTCAGACCTGGTGCCGCTGCTGGCCGAGCGCGGGGTGTCGCTGTCGCGTGAGCAGGTCTACCGGCTGGTGACCCAACCGCCGCAACGGATGAGCATGGACACCTTGGTCGCGTTGTGTGACATCTTCGCCTGCACCCCGAACGACCTGATCAAACCGGCCGTCGTCAATGCGCAGATCCGCAAGACCGCCGACGGCGACGCCGGTCCGGTGCTGCCGCTGACGGCGCGCCGCACCGTGGTCCGCCGCCCCGGCCAGCAATGAGAAAGCCGACCCCGGACCAGCTGCGCCTGCTCGCCGAGCTGGCCAGCTCACGGACGCTGATCCTCGAATACCTGGCCGCGGCGCTCGGCCCGGAGTTGAGCGCCGCGCAGGCGCAGGCCGCGCTGGAGCAGGTGAAAGCGTGGAAGGGCCCGAACGCGCACCTGCTCGCCCGGCACTTGACCGGCAACCCGTCGGCGCTGACCGCACCCGGCCGGGACTGCCCGAAACCGCTGGTGCGGCTGCTGCCGCTGTTGGTAGCCGCCGGGCACGGCGACAAGGTCCGGCTGGCGGCCTGCTCCGACTGCGGCCGGACCGACCCACCACCACTGATTGGCCGCTCGGCAGGCCGGGTCTGTCTGCGCTGCGCGGACCGGTCACGGGTGGGCGAGTGCGCCCGCTGCGGCGCCGTGCGACCCATCAGGGCGCGCCGTCCGGAGGGCGGCATCTGCCAATCCTGCCGGTCGAAGGAACCGGACGCGCTGCGCCAGTGCGCGCACTGCGACCGGCTGCGGCCACCGACCCGCCGGCTGCCGGACGGCGCGCACCTGTGCCAGAGCTGCGCGCCGAAAAGCGTGAAGCAGTGCTGCCGCTGCGGCCGGCAGCGCCGGGTGAACGCCCGTACTCTGGACGGGCCGGTCTGCGGCACCTGCTACACCAGCGTCCCGCGCCGCTGCGGGGTCTGCGGCACCGTCGCGATGATCACGGCCCGGGCGACCGACAGCCGGCCGGACACCTGCCGCAGCTGCCTGCGCCGGCGCACGAAGCGGTGTAGTGTCTGCGGCCTCGACCGTCCAGGCCACCACCTCGGCGGGACCGGGCTCTTTCACTGCTACACCTGCGCGCCCCGGCCGATCGCCGACTGCGGCATCTGCGGACACGAGAAACCAGTCAAGACGGTCTGGGCGCTCGGCCCGGTCTGCAACCTCTGCTACCGGCGCCGCCGCGCTACGCCGAAGACCTGCAGCTCCTGCACCAGGCGGCGCATCATCGTCGCTCGAGGGCCCGAAGGTGAGGACTGGTGCGCGTCCTGCAGCAGCACCGACCAGCCGCGCTCCTGCACCCTCTGCGGTGAACCCGGTGACCTGCTGCGCGGCACCTGCCCGCGATGCGTCCTGCGTGCCCGCGTGAGCGATCTGCTCTCGCCCGGCGGTGGCGCGGTTCCGGCCGCGCTCGAACCCCTGTCCGCGGTCCTGGCCGATGCCGACAACCCTTACCGGGTCCTGCAATGGCTGCGGAGTAGCCCGTCGGCCCGGCTGCTCGCTCAGCTCGCCCGCCAACCTGGTGAACTCACCCACGACGCCCTGGACGCGTTCGCGCCTGGGCTGGTCAGCGACTACCTCCGCGGTCTGCTGGTCAGCGCCGGCGTCCTGCCGGCACGCGACGAGAACCTGGCCCTGCTCACCCGGTGGCTGACCCGCGAACTGGCCGCGCAGGGTCCGCAGCGCAGCACGGTCATCCGCGCGTTCGCCGAATGGCACATCCTGCGTGACGCCCGGCGCCGCTCGACCCGAGGCCGCTACACCTTCGCCGCCTACAAAGGCGACGCCAGCAACATCCGCGCCGCCGGACAGTTCCTGACCTGGCTCGACCAGCAGAACCTGACCCTGGACACCCTGAACCAGCAGCACCTGGACACCTGGGCAGCCGGCAAGGCAACCCTGCGGGCCCGGACCATCCCGTTCATCCGCTGGGCCACCGCACGCCGGCTGACCGCGCGGCTGTCCATCGCCCACCCACCGACCCGCCACCCCGAACACTTCCACCTCGACGACATGCACCAGCACGAGCTACGCCGCTGTCTCACCGACACCTCACTACCGGCGGACGTCCGTATTGCCGGGGCGTTGACCCGCCTCTACGCCCTCCCGTTGACCCGCATCGTCGAGCTGACTACCGCCCAGTTCCACCGCGACGACGACCACGTTTACCTGACGATCAGCCGGCACCCGGTGGTCCTGCCGCCATCGCTGGCGCAACTCATCCAGGACCACCTCAACCCCCGCGACACCGGGCTGCCAGGCAACGCGAACCCCTACCTGCTCGCCGGCCGAAACCCTGGCCGCCAGCGCAACCCCGCGGGGCTGGCCGACACCATGCGCCACCACGGACTGCCCGCCCGCGCCGCCCGCAACACCGCCATGATGCACACCCTGGCCGACCTGCCACTGAGTTTCCCCCGCTTTGATGGAGCGGTGGTTACCTGCTGCCGGCTGGCGCAGGGGTGGCGATAGGTGGTTCGGCT
>NZ_JBNCKS010000122.1:0-3512 GCF_049841635.1 Micromonospora sp. DT44
GGATGGGAGTGCTCACCCGCCTGCGGCTAGCAAGTACCGAGTTTGCCAACGGCTGACCCGGCAGCTCCCATTAGGGGTGGGGGCGGGACTGGGCGAAGGCGGCGAAGGCGGTCAGAGACTCGGGATTTGCCAGGGCGCCCTTGGCTGCGGCCGAGTCGACCGGGGTGCCGGTAAGGATCTTCTTGACCGGTACCTCCAGCTTCTTCGCCGAGAGGGTTCGGGGTACCGCGCGTACCTGGTGGATCTCGTCGGGGACGTGCCGGGGGGAGAGTGCCGTACGCAGCTCACGACTGATCTTCGTGCGCAGCGCGTCGTCCAGTTCCAGGCCGTCGGCCAGCACGACGAAGAGCAGCAGCTCACCGGCACCGCCCTCGTCGTCCTCCAGGTGCACGACGACCGAGTCGACGACCTCGTCGAGCCCTTCGACCACGGAGTAGAACTCGGCGGTGCCGAGGCGTACGCCGCCACGGTTGAGGGTGGCGTCGGAGCGTCCGGTGATCACGCAGCCGCCTCGGGCGTTGATGGTGATCCAGTCGCCGTGCCGCCACACACCCGGGTAGACCGAGAAGTACGCCTCGGAGTAGCGGACGCCATCCGGGTCGTTCCAGAAGCACACCGGCATGCTCGGCATCGGCTCGGTGATCACCAGCTCGCCCAGTTCACCGATCACCGGGGTGCCGTCGGCTGAGCGGGCCTCCACCTTGGCGCCCAACGCGCGGCAGGCGATCTCTCCGGCGTACACGGGCAGCAGCGGCACCCCACCGACGAAGCCGGTGCACACGTCGGTGCCGCCGGACAGCGACTGGAGCTGCACCTGGTCGCCGACCGTGTCGTACACCCATTGGAAGCCCTCGGCGGGCAACGGCGCACCGGTGGAACCGACGCCGCGCAGCGCGGACAGGTCGGCGATCTCGCGGGGCACCACACCGGCCTTGCGGCAGGCCAGCAGGTACGGCGCCGAGGTACCGAAGTAGGTGGTGCCGGTCTCGGCAGCCAACCGCCACAGGCCGCCGAGGTCGGGCTCTGCCGGCCGGCCGGGCTCCGCCCGGACCCCGGGGTTGCCGTCGAAGAGCACGATGGCCGCCCCCACCGCCGGCCCGGAGACCAGGAAGTTCCACATCATCCAGCCGGTGGTGGTGAACCAGAAGAACCGGTCGGACGGGCCGAGGTCGTGGTGCAGGGCGAGCATCTTCAGATGTTCCAGCAGGATGCCGCCGTGGCCGTGGACGATCGGCTTGGGCAGCCCGGTGGTGCCCGAGGAGTAGAGCACGTACAGCGGGTGGTCGAACGGGACCGGCGTGAACGTCAACGGCTCGTCGGTGGGCGCGGCCAGGTCCGCCCAGTCGAGGACGCCGTCGGGCGTGGGGCCGTCCGGGTCGAGGTACGCGATGCCGACGGTGTGCCGTACCGACGGAAGGGCGGCCCGGATGGCCGCGACCTCGGCCCGCCGGTCGACGGGCTTGTCGCCGTACCGGTAGCCGTCCACGGCGACCAGCACTGTCGGCTCGATCTGCTGCCACCGGTCGGTGACGCTGCGGGTGCCGAACTCGGGCGCGCAGGACGAGAAGACCGCGCCCAGGCTGGCGGTGGCGAGCAGCAGGACGTACGTCTCGGAGATGTTCGGCGCGTACGCCGCCACCCGGTCCCCGGCGGTGACGCCGAGCCGGCGCAGCCCGGCCGACACCCGGCGGACCTGCTCGCGCAGCTCGGCGGCGGTGAGGGTGACCGGCGGTCGGGTCTGGCCGTGCGCGATGACGATGGGGTCGTCGTCGGCGCGGCGCGGCATGCGCAGCACGTTCTCGGCGTAGTTGAGGGTGGCGTCGGGGAACCAGCGGGCGCCGGGCATCGCCCGCTCGGCCAGCGTGGCGGTCGGCGGGGTGTGCGCGATGACCTCGAAGTGGTCCCAGATCGAGCGCCAGAAGGCGTCCAGGTCGGTGACCGACCAGCGCCACAGCGCGTCGTAGTCGGCGAAGTGCAGCCCGCGGTGCTCCCCCAGCCAGCGCAGGTAGTCGCCGATCCGGGACCGTTCGAGCACGTCCGCCGGCGGCGTCCACAGCACGTCACCCACTGCTCCACCCTCCCTGAGGCCCGCACGACGTTGTGCATGGGCCGTGGCGCCATCTTGCCCTACCTCGAAGCGCCATTCTGCGCACCGGGTGGGCCGATCGACGCGTGCCCGGCCCACACTCCACCGCCTCAACCCATGTGGGTCAGCCGGCCCGATGCGCCAGGATGGCCTTGCGGCGGGCCAGGCGGTGCTCGCGGCGGATCTCCGCCTCCCGGTACCGGCGTTCGTCGTCCGGAGTCTCCGGCAGCACCGGGCGGACCGTGCGCGGCGCGCCGCCGACGTCCACCCCGACGAAGACCAGGTACGCCGTGGCGACCCGGACCGGCGCGTCCTCGGCCGAGTCCCACCGCTCGGCGACCACCCGCACCCCTACCTCCATCGAGGTCTGCCCGGTCCAGTTGACCTGGGCGTGCGCGTGCACCAGGTCACCGACCCGGACAGCCTCGGAGAAGACGATCTCGTCGATCGCCGCGGTGACCGCCGTTCCGCCGCTGTGCCGGGCGGCAGCGGCGCCGGCCACGTCGTCGACGAACTTCATCAGGACCCCGCCGTGGACGGTTCCGTAGAGGTTGACGTCCACCGCAGTCATGATCTTGCTGAGGGTGACGCGGGAGTACGACGTTGGCTTGCCGGTCGGAGCGGCGGAGAGGTGCTCGGTCATGCCGGAAACGGTACGGTGCGCGGATGCGACATCTCTGGAGCTTCCTCGCCGGGTTGGTGGTGGCACCCATCACGTGGGTGCTTGTCACACTCGGGCAGGACGGGTCGAGCCGGACGGTCGACCGCTGGGTGGAGATCGGCACCTTCAACACCGCCAACCTGATCGAACCGGCCGTGTATCTCGGTGTCGGCGGTGTCCTGCTCGGGCTGCTCGGCACACTGCGTTTCTCGCCGGCGGGGCCACTGCTGGCCGGGCTGCTGCTGGTCACCCCGTACATCGGGATGTTCGTGGCGCCGTTCGAGGTGCGCGACGCGATCCCGCACGAGTGGAAGGTGTTCGGTGACCCGCTGCCGCTGCGGCTGCCGGTCGAGAACGGCACGCTCTTCCTGATCGGTCTGCTGCTGCTGATGGCGGCGTTCAGCGGTCAACGCTGGCGGCGGTGGCCGCAACCGGTGACCGTGCCGGCCGCCACCCCGGCGCCGGCGGACGCACCGCGTGGCGACGACTTCACGCTGACGGACTGGTCGTCGTCCGAATCGGCGGAGCGCGACACCGCGCCGCTGACCCTGGGCTACCCGGCCGATCCGACGCCGACCGAGCCGCTGCCGCGCCGGGTGGGCGGCGAGTCGCCGTGGTCCGCGCCGCCACGCGATCAGTCGCGGCCCGAGGACACCACCGAGATCCGCTGACCGTCGGGGGGGGGGGGGGCCCCCCCCCCCCCCCCCCCCCCCCCGCGGGGGGGGGGTTATAGGTTACCAAGGGGGTGGGGGCGCCACGAGGAGC
>NZ_JBNCKS010000123.1:0-3406 GCF_049841635.1 Micromonospora sp. DT44
CTTAGAGTGGCCACCCTCTATACCGGAGCTCCGCTGCCTCGTCTCCACGACACGCTTGACGGCCTACCGAAACGCCTCACTGAACGGCGTTGGGTCTAGATCGGCACGCGTTGTTCCTGGACCGTCGGTTGTTCCTGGACCGTCGGTTGCTCCTGGGCGAACTGGGTGCGGTACAGCTCGTGGTAGCGACCGCCCGCCGCGAGCAGGTCGCCGTGTCGTCCGCGTTCGACGATCCTGCCGGCCTCCACGACGAGGATCTGGTCGGCCGCCCGGATGGTGGAGAGCCGGTGCGCGATGACCACGCTCGTGCGACCGGCCAGGGCCTCGGCGAGGGCGTCCTGGACCGCCGCCTCCGAGGTGGAGTCGAGGTGCGCGGTGGCCTCGTCGAGGATGACCACGCGCGGGCGGGCCAGCAACAGCCGAGCGATGGTCAACCGTTGCCGCTCGCCGCCGGACAGGCGGTATCCGCGTTCGCCGACGACGGTGTCGAGACCGTCGGGAAGCGTACGGATCAGGTCCTCGAGTCGGGCCCGCCGCAGCACGTCCCACATCTCGTCCTCGCTGGCGTCGGGCCGGGCGAACGCCAGGTTGGCACGGATGCTCTCGTGGAAGAGGTGCCCGTCCTGGGTGACCACACCCAACGCCGTCCGGATCGACTCGGCGGACAGGTCGCGGACGTCGACGTCGCCGAGCTTCACGGTCCCGTCATCGGCGTCGTACAGGCGGGGCACCAACTGCGCGATCGTCGACTTGCCCGCCCCGGAGGAGCCCACGAGTGCGACCATCTGCCCCGCCTCGGCGCGGAACGACACCCCGTGCAGCACGTCCTCACCGCCGCGCGTGTCGAGCTTCACCACGTCCTCGAGGGATGCGAGGGACACCCGGTCGGCGGACGGGTAGCCGAAGCGCACCGCGTCGAACTCGACCGCGACGGGCCCGTCGGGAAGCGGCCGTGCGTCGGGCTTGTCGAGGATCAGCGGCCTGAGGTCGAGGACCTCGAAGACCCGCTCGAAGCTCACCAGCGCGCTCATCACCTCGACCCGGGCGCTGGCCAGCGATGTCAGCGGTGCGTAGAGGCGTGACAGCAGCAGCGCGAGGGCGACCACGGTCCCGGCGTCGAGGCTGCCGCGCAGGGCGTACAGGCCCCCCAGCCCGTAGACCAGGGCCAGTGCCAGCGAGCCGACCACGGTGAGCGCGGTGATGAAGACCCACTGCAGCATCGCCGTACGGACGCCGATGTCCCGTACCCGCCGTGCCCGGGCGGCGAACTCGGCGGACTCCTCGGCCGGTCGCCCGTACAGCTTGACCAGGGTGGCGCCGGGCGCTGAGAACCGTTCCGTCATGCGTGTGCTCATGGCCGCGTTGTGCTCGGCCGCCTCACGCTGCAAGCGGGCGAGCCGCGAGCCCATGCGGCGGGCCGGTAGCACGAAGATCGGCAGCAGGACGAGCGCCAACAGCGTGATCTGCCACGAGAAGCTGAGCATCACGGCCAACGTCAGCATCAGCGTGACCGCATTGCCGACCACACTGGACAGGGTGTCGCTGAAGGCCCGCTGCGCGCCGATCACGTCGTTGTTCAGTCGGCTGACCAGCGCACCGGTGCGGGTCCGCGTGAAGAACGCCACCGGCATCTGTTGGACGTGGTCGAAGACAGCCGTCCGCAGTTGAACGATCAGCCCCTCACCGATGCTGGCGGAGAGGAATCGCGTCACCAGCCCGAGGCCGGCCTCGGCGAGGGCGATCACCGCGATCAGGACGGCCAACCGGACCACGACGCCGCCGTCGGCGCCGTCGACGATCGCGTCGACCACCCGACCGGCGAGAATCGGCGACGCCACCGTGAGGACTGCCGTCACCACACTCAACAGCAGGAATCTGACGATCAGTGCGCGGTGCGGTCGGGCGAACCGCGCGATCCGCTTCAGGGTGGCGCGGGACAGCGGTCGCTCGTCCCGCGCGTTCATCGCGTGGCGCAGAGACGTCCACGCGGTAACTTCCATGCTCATGCGTACCTCCGATGTCGAAGGCTAGGACCTCATCCGAACTTCAGGTCAAGTCGCCGTTCGCGGTTGGTCGTGTCGTTGACGATCAGGGTGGCGATCGCCGATGCTCGTGCCCAGCGGCCACGGGAGGGGTCATGAGGTTGCTGGATATCGTCGTCACGACCGTTGGCGGCGCGCTCTCGGCAACCGTCGGCGTCGTCGTCGGCGGAATGCTCACCCGGCGCGCGCAGGATCGGCACTGGTTACGGGATCGTCAGCTCGCCGCCTACCAGGACCTGCTGCGCGAGTACGCCACCTTCTCGATGATCCTGCGGCGCGCCCACCTGGGACGCAGGACCTGGGACTACGACTGGGGCGCTTGGAGTACGGCGTTGATGTCGGCCAGCCTCGTCGCACCGAGCGCCGTCGCCACGGAGATCGACAAGTTCGGCCAAGCGGTGCGCGGACTCCTCGATGCCGCCGCGGGAGTGGACACGACGACGACGCCACTGTCCCAGGATGATTTCGAGCAGGCGATGGTGGCGCCGGCCCACGCACAGCTGGCCCTGGTCAACGCGATGCGCCGCTCCATGGGACGGCAGCAACGGCCCCTGTCGGTGTGGTTGGGCGGGGCCAGTGGCCGTCCCACCCACTGGCAGCCCGACGAAGCTGACAGCCCCTCGGGACACGACGGATCGGTGGACCCTGCGCGGGCCTGAACCGCTGCGACGTGGCCGCTCCTAGCGCGGGTCCTGCCCGATCTTGGTGACTGCTCAGGTCGGCGTGTGAGTAGGGTGCTCGTCATGATCGGGGACACCGTATGCCGTTGACGAACCCGTGGCTGGCCGGCCCCACGCCGGTTGGGCGGCTCAACCGTGAACGGCTTGAAGAGCGCATTCTCAACCTGCTGTCGTCGCAGAACATGTGCGTACTCGCGACCACGGGTCCGGACGGCCCGCTGGCCACCCCGGTGCGGTACTACCCGCTCGACTTCACGGTGCTGTTCACGGCCTCGCCGCGCTCGCCCAAGATGCGCAATATCGCCGCCGATCCGCGAGTATCCGTCGGGATCTTCGCGCCGCTGGTCGGGCTGGCCAGCAGCCGTGGGGCTCAGGTGTTTGGAACTGCCCGGGTGCTCGATCCGGCGCATCCGGACCGTGCGCACTACTGGGAGGCGTTCCGATGGGAGAACGAGCACGCCGAGCGGGGCCGGTCGGTGTCCGAGCCGCCCGAAGACACCCTTGTGGTCGTTGAGCCCGAGCGGATTGTCTATACCGAGCACTGGCTGCGACGTGAAGGGTTCGCACCCCGCCAGGTCTGGCGCCGCACGTCACCTGATCGGCAGGACACCCCTAGATGATCGATTCCAAGGGGTCAGTGGTCGTAGGCGGTCAGGGATCGCATGACCGGTTGGCCGGTGTGCC
>NZ_JBNCKS010000124.1:0-3235 GCF_049841635.1 Micromonospora sp. DT44
TATCCAACGCCGTCCGGTATGGACGTTACGCCCGTGTCATCCCCACTCGGCCGCCGAATCTTGCTGAGATCACCTCACTAGATGTCTCCTGTCCATTCCTAGAATTGATGCGCAGCCTGTTCTTTAGAGCGTATATGGTCGTCACGGATCGGACGAGTGTTCCTGGCAACACCGAATCCGAGCGCATTGAATTCATGTATGTAAAGTTGTTGAGTGATCTCTTGATCCGACATCGCAATGAACCCGAACTGTTCTGCCAAATAGAGCAGAGCGAAGGCATGGGATCCATTATCCGGCGGCTTCCCAATAGCGCTGCCGGGCGGGCGTACGAAACGCTCGGCAAGGTGGCACCCTTGCCACGGCTAGAGATTGTGATGGTCGCCAAGGCGGAATGCATGTCTATGGCCATAATCGACTACGTCATGTCAGCCGTAACCAGGTGGCTCCAAGCGGGCTGCCCTACAAGTCCGAAGGACTGGCCCTATAGGGCTTTCCGTGAGATAGAACCGTTCGTTTCTTTGCTCTATTCATTCGAGCAAGGTCGCATCTCCAGCCGAAAAGACCCACTCCATTGACGTATGCTATACTGCGGTTTGCGGTAGGGTCGCAGTCAATCTTGTGCGCGAGTTCGCGCGCGTTGCCTGATAGCCCTAGCACAGCGAGTGCGGCCCTACCGCCAAAAGTCCAACTGCCCGGGGTGATTAGTGCCATTCTCGGTTGATGACCTCGCACAACACGCGGGCGCGTCCAGGGAAGTCTTGGAGGCGCTATCGTTGGCGCTCCCTTTGGGTGAGGGACGACTCTATTTCCCGTGGACATTTCGCAAGAAGCACGGTGGCATACGCGAAGTAGTCAAGCCAGTCGGCCCATTCGACGCAATTACGAAAAACCTGCACCGCAGCTTCACAGATCTATTGCCGTATGAGCCACCCGGGCATGTTCACGGATTCGTTCATGGACGCTCCACGGTTAGCAATGCGAGCCAGCACCTCGACAAAACGTGCGTATTACGCGTAGACCTTGAGGACTTCTTCCCGTCGATTAGAGCCGCAATGGTGAGAGCTTCATTGCAAAGCCAGGGGTACGACGAGAAGGCTACCGACATTGCTGTAAGCGTTGTGACTATCGCCGGCAAGTTGCCCGTCGGGGTAAGCACGTCACCCTTCTTGTCCAACTTGGCCTTCCGGGACACGGACCGCTTGCTTGCAGAGTATGCGCAGTCACGGGAGTTGTCGTTTACGCGATATGTGGATGACCTTACCTTTTCTGGCGAGCTTTCTGACCGCCATTTGGTGGACATCGCGCGCATTCTTGACGATGCTGGCTGGTCAGTGAACACACGTAAAACGGCCTTCATGCGCCGAGGTGGGCCGCAGTACGTCACCGGCTTATACGTGGGGGACGCGGGCGGGCCACGGATCCCACGAAAGATAAAACGCCGCATGCGTTGGATCCTGCACATAATTTCGAAGTTCGGCTACGACACCTATATGGCGGACTTCGGCGGTGAAGATCAAGAAATGTACCGGCGTCGCCTGTTGGGCTGGGCGTGTTACATCGCCGCAGTCGAGCCAGATGTAGGTTATCCCCTATTACGAGCGTTCGATGAACTGGTGCCGGACGTGTATGCCGGCGTAAACGCCTACGCTGACATAGCGGATTGGGTCGACGCAACAGAGGATTTAGACGGTCTGCTCTAGCGCTCACGACAACTCCTCATGCATCGCGGCGAGTCGATTGTCTCGGCCACGGGGTGCATATGTTCGGGTTAGGTTGTTGAGCCTCACGTGATCTGCCATAGAGCCGTTTTAACCGTCGCCCGTCGCAGGAAAATGTTCGAGTGCAGTTGTCGAGTGCAGCGCCGGTGAGAACTTTCCATACGTCTTTAAGGCGGCCCTTTGGGCCGCGTCGCCCGACCCCTGCCGGTTCCGCCTTGATCAACACGGGGTCGATCAGCCGTCCCGACTCAGCGCAGGAAGTCCAGGCAGCGCGTCGCGCCGGAAATGGTGCTCACGCCGAACGAGGTTCGCCTTAAGTTCGCGACTATTGGCCTCTCCGCGGTTTATCGCCCAGAAGACGAAACGAACACCATAGCCACTATTCTCGCCGTATGCGCGGTAGCGTGCCGAGGGGAGTAGCGGGTTCTGCTTCCTTCGCATAATGTCCGAAGGTGGGAACACCCGTTGTTGCGACCGTGCGAGATAATCCAGGGATGCCCGAACGTCGAAGGTGGTATAAGCGCATTAGGCTTGTTGGCTTCCTGCAGCGGAAGTGGTCTAAGCGCAATGCCAAGAAGCTTGCTAGGCCTAAGAGGGTTTCGAAGCCTCGGACCTACAAGCCCATCCACCTTGCGACGTTGGTAACGCTGGCCATCGTGGCTCTCACGGTAACCGGTGTCGCCGCGTGGTTCATGTGGCACGCGGCTCAGGTTCCGGCGAGGTTCACGAACTCGCCGGACCTAGCAGTCCGAGCAGCCCAACTACGGGTAGACGTCATTCGGAACGTTCTGGCCGTGGGCGCAGGTGCGGGTGGTCTGATCGCACTATTCGTGGCGTTGCGCCGACAGTACGTGAAAGAGCGTGTAGACCACGCTGACCAAGAATATAAGAACCGGACCGCTGAAGACACCAAACATGACGCGGCAGAGCGTCGAGTAACCGAACTGTATACCAAGGCTGCTGAGCAGTTGGGTTCTGATAGAGCGCCCGTACGTATGGCTGCTCTTTACGCCTTGGAGCGTATGGGTCAGGGCAACCCTGAGCACAGGCAGACGGTCGTCAACTTGGTGTGTGCCTATCTGCGAATGCCGTTCAACCCGCTATTGCTCGACTCTACCGATGATGCGGCGAAGGTATCGATCGAAGATAAGGAGAGGCGCCAACAAGAACAACAAGTGCGGTTGGCCGCTCAGAGGGTGTTATCTGATCACTTGCGGAATAAGAGGGTGGTCGGTGTAGAAGATGGGAGGATATTCGAAGAGGATGGGGGTGCCGCCTTCTGGCCGAATATGTCGATAAATCTATCGGGTGCCGTCTTGTTGGACTTCGACTTTTCGAGCTGCTCCGTTGCCTCGATTCGAATCCAAGACGCCAGGTTTTACGGAGCGGCCGTTTTTAGCTCGCTAATCTCGCATGGGCTGGCGGACTTTTCAAGGACACAATGAGGTGATCTCAGCAAGATTCGGCGGCCGAGTGGGGATGACACGGGCGTAACGTCCATACCGGACGGCGTTGGA
>NZ_JBNCKS010000125.1:0-2368 GCF_049841635.1 Micromonospora sp. DT44
ACTGGCACACCGGCCAACCGGTCATGCGATCCCTGACCGCCTACGACCACTGACCCCTTGGAATCGATCATCTAGATACCGCGCTCCAAATTGCGCGGCCCGGCACGGGAGGAGTGGGGCGCGTAGCAGTCGAAGACATACCCGTGGCGACGGCAGAGGACGACCGGCGGCTCGATCCGCCGGTCGCAGAAAGGAAGACTCAGCGTAGGCGGTCACGGGTCCGCCTGCGTCGCAGTGTGCCGACTAGGACATCGGCCGACGCCGTCGGATCCTCGGGCGAGCTGGCCACGGCCTCATCCGCCAGTCTGGAGGCGGCACAACACCGTTCCGTGTACACCCCGAATTCTCAGGGCCCGCTGCCTCCGTCGCTGCCCACCGCCAAGTCCGGCAGGAACAGCCGACGGGTGGTGTCCGCCGTGGACCGGCCTACCGCACAATCATCTCCCGAACACCGTAAAAGTCCCACCACGATTGTCGGTGTTCGCGTAGCTCTCCCGCGACTCGCGTCAGCAGGAGCCAGTTGCCATTGAGCAGGAGCGCGGCATCCTCTTGCCGGCTGGCGAGAACACGGCCGACGGCCGACACCATGGTGGGGACCACCTCGTCGGGTGGGTCGTTCTTTCGCAGGTCAAAGACGATGTTGGTGTACGTGTCGGGTTCCCATTCCCATCGCGCGCCGCCGTCGACTTCGGCATCGAAGTAGCCGTTGCTGCCCGCGTAGATGGTGACCGTGTAGCCGAGTTCCTCCCGGAGGTCGGCGCTGAGCAGCCGGGGGTAGCCGGGCTGTGCCGACTCCTCGACGCCGTGTGGGGCGACGAGGGGAGCGAGGTCCTCCAGCGGAATGTCGCCGGCCAGGGTCAGTCGGTACTCGATGCCCACGTGCTGCCTGCCTTCTCAGTCTCGTCGAACAATCTGAATGATCGCACCGCTTCGGGTCACCGCTGCCAGTTCCTTGAGCTGCGGGACCGGCCAGTCGTCGAACTGCTTCTGCAGGGCGGTGATGTCACCGCGCCAGTCCTGCAGGTTCAGCACCACCCGCTGGGTCTGCTGCCTGGCCACCTTCTGCGACACTTCCGTCCATACCCCGCGTACCGCCTTGCCGGGGGTGGGCGAGCAGCAGTCGAAGACGTGGCCCTCGATGAGGTAGTCGGGTTCCTTGTCGGGCTTGCCCACGTCGCCGGTGCTCTGGCGCGCGTCGGCGATCTCCCGCCGTGTCGGGTTTTGGTGCACGCGGTAGCCGTCCTGGGCGAGGGTGTCGGCGCATTCGTTCTCCAACTCCAGTGAGCGCCGTACCGCTTCGTCCTCGCGTGGTGGGATCCTGGTTCGTGGTCCGGTTGGTGAGCCGCCGGGAACGCCTGTGGGTGGCCTGCTCCAGCGGGTGCAGGCCGATCCGGGGAGGTCGGGGGCTTCCTTGGCGGGTGTGGTTGCGGCCGTACTGCCGTCGGTGTCGAGGGAAGGGCTGGCCGGCGAGGAACCGCCAGCCCTCGTCAGTTTCCCGCTGATCCCAGCTGTCGTGCTTCGGCGGCTGCCGCGTCGACGAACTGCCGGGCGGTGCCGGTACGTTGAACGATGAGCACCATGACCTGCTTGACGCCGTCCAAGGCCTGCAACAGGGGTCCCGGCTGCCCGCCGACGAGGACGGCCGTGACGAGTTGTTGCGCCGCGCCGGCCTGACTGATCACTGCGGTCGCCGCGTCGCGGGCGCCGTCCACCGCGCTCTGCACCGGCGCGAGCCCGGACATTGTCTCCTGCGGCGTGCCCTGGCGCGGCACCGCCGCGGTGGCCTGCGCCGCCTCCCCAATCGAGGCGGAGAGGCGGCCCAGACCAGCCTGGATCTCATTGATCGCGCTATAGACCCTGGCCATGCCGGCAGCCACCGCGGCGAAGCCGGCGCCCGCGGCACGAACCCCGACCTCCTGCGCCTGAGTGCCGGCTGCGGCGGTGAGGCCGCGAGCTCTGTCGACGCCGGCTGTCAGGGCACGCAGCTCGGCGTCTACCTTCTCGATGTTCGACACGTGGAGCGGTCTCCTATCGGCGATGATGTTGTTGGATCACTTACCCGTAGTGCAATCGCGTCGGCGGCCAGCCCGACGTGGTCGCCTACCGTGCAGCTTCACCCGGTTTGGCGATGCTGCCGACGTAGGGGCCGAGGTGCGGTTTCGGTGGGGCGGTCACCGGTGAGCATCCGCTGAGCGGTCATGACGATGGGGCCTTTGTCAACGCCGGCTGAAGGTTGACCCCTCTGTTCCGGGCGGGTTCCAGTACTTGTCGCAACACAGCTGATCATGTGGGGTGTGTTGATGGGACGACGAGGACGCAAACGCCGGCTCGAGATCGAGACGGAGTACTGGCGGCTGCTGCAGGCAGG
>NZ_JBNCKS010000126.1:0-2080 GCF_049841635.1 Micromonospora sp. DT44
CGACAAGATCCCCTACCAACCACGGCCGACAGATCAGGCACCCGTCCCCGCTTGACGAAACCCATAGGGACACCCCCTGGTCCCGCGCTGCGGTGGGCCGACTTCAGATGTTGAAGCGGGACGTGTTGCCGCTCAACAGCCTGCCTTGGTCTACGTCCGGCGAGCAGGCTATCGTCCGCTGCGTGAGTGAAACCCCGCTGTCCGATGTCATGTCGGAGCACGCGGAAACCAAGACCCCAGAGAGCTATGAGCGCTTTCTCAGGCTTTTCCGGTCCTCCACCGTCGGCATTGTGGCTACCGGGGTGGACGCCCATGGCGCGCAAGTGCAGATCGCCGACGGCAACCTTGGCGCGGGCAGCACCACTCACGGCGACGGACGGACACGCTTGCTGGCATACGCCGATCCCGAAGCGGCACTACGCAACTTTGGTCCCCGGTTCAACGCAGGCGTGTCGGGCGAGGTTCTCCTCCAGATGGCCACGACCGACCCCGACTGTGAAGGCGTTCTCGTCAACAGCGCCGTCTGCGAGATCAGTCTGGTCATCAGCAAGTCAGCCGCCCAGTCCCTACTGACGCCGACTACCACCGAAGCGCCGGGCCGGCGGCCTTGGTGGAAGCGCGGTTAAGGGCCGGCATCGCACCCTCAGGCAGCCAATTCATCTCGTTTCGTCGGCGGCCAACCTGCCGCCCCTAGGCTCCTCGATCCCCTCAGGGTCGAGGGCGGTAGCGGCTGGGACGCCCAACTCTTTGATGATCTGGGCCTTCTTCACGCGAGCGGCGGCAACCTCCACCGCTGCCGCCTCTTCAGGCCTGGGCTGACGCACCGGGCGCGGGCAGGCGCTCTGCCGCATCCGATGCTATGCCGACCACCGGTCTCCGGGAACGGCCGACCGAACGCCGGGGTAGGCGCGATGCTGGAACCGAACGGCAGTCGATCGGCTGACACGTGCGGAGGTGGCAACGCATGCCCGACGATTCCCGACACCAGCAGGCCCTCGACACCGCGGAACGCCTCCTCGGCCAACCGTTGACCCTGCCGCTGGCCGACGGGGAACCCGCGGTCGGTCAGGACTTCCGGCGGCTGGCGACCGAGCACACCTTCGGCGACTCGTGGCCGCGACCGGGCCTGGACCTGCGGAGCCGTTGCCTGATCTCGGTGGCCGTCGCGGCGGCGCTGGGCACCCACGAGCCGCTGCGGGGGCAGTTGCGCATCGCGCTGACGTCCGGCGTGACCAAGGAGGAGATCGTCGAGCTCTTCATCCACCTGGAGGCGTACGCCGGGGCGGCCAGGGCGTTCGACAGCTACCAGGTGGCCGCGGCGGTCTTCGGCGAGCACCGCTGATTACGCTGCCACCATCCGGTCTGCCGCCGACCCGGAATCCGCGGCGCCGCTTGATCCGGGGTGCGGGCCGCGGTGTCTATGTAAGCAACCCGCGGATCACGCTGGAAACCTAAGTCAACTGGCTGCCGAAGAAGGATCGCCCACGTGGCCTGGTGGGCAACCTTCTGCGGCAGGCAGACGGCAAGCGGCGGGAACCTCTCCCGGCCAAGATCGGATCTAGATTGTGCCCTGGCTGTACCCGATGATCTTCGCCCGGCGTTGTTGCAGCTCAGGAGGGGTTAAGGGTGGGCCGCCAGGGACTCGAACCCTGAACCTATGGATTAAAAGTCCACAGCTCTGCCATTGAGCTAGCGGCCCGCGCGCTCAGGTTACCTGACAGTCAGCGATGCCGGCTCTCGGCTTCCGGCCGGCCGTCGATGCCCTCGCCAGCGCACGTCATCGACACAAGATTGGCGATTTGGCGGTGTCCGGGGCAGGGGATGGCTCCAGGTCGGCCATGTGGAGTGGATCAAGCGGCGAGCGGCGGAATGGATCAAGCGGCGAGCGGACGTGCATGGCGAGGGGCGGCCGGGGAATTGGTATCGGCATGACGGCGAACGGGAGCCCGGCCGTGGCCGCTCCGGGGAGGAGATCGGGCCGGACGGCGTACGTCAGCCGGCCGGGGGGGGTGTCCCTATGGGTTTCGTCAAGCGGGGACGGGTGCCTGATCTGTCGGCCGTGGTTGGTAGGGGATCTTGT
>NZ_JBNCKS010000127.1:0-1791 GCF_049841635.1 Micromonospora sp. DT44
GCCCCCCATACCCACCCGAATACACACGGTCCTGGTAGTCCCGCGTCGCGGTATAACCGCCGTAGGAATACGCCCCGACGGCCGATCCCTGAGCAGAGCCCGCGGGCACCACATAGCCGTCAGCAGGACTCGCGCCCCCGGCGCCAGTGATGAGGCGGGCGGCACTGCCCCCGACCGGCCCGAACGACTCCCACTCCGTGCCCGCGTACCGCCTCTCATGACCAGGCGGGGTACCAACCCGGTCAGGAACCTGCCCCCCATACCCAGACGAATACGCGCCACCGTAGGAATACTCCCCACCGGCCGACTGCTGCACAGACCCCATCACCCCCTGCGGAAACCACTCCCACCCGGCACCCCCGTACGGCCCCCCATAACCAGCCGAATACCCCAACACCTCAGGGGCCCGCTCCCCGTAATCCCCCGACACCACGCCCGCAGCCTCAGAAACACGCGCCGACACCTCCCGCCCCTTATCACCTCCCCTTCGCCCACGTCTGCGCGTGGGCACGACCGCTTTCGCCAGAACGTCGATCGCTCCGCAACCCTCCAAAAAATTCTTCAGATCCTTGGGCATGCTCTTCGGAACAGTCCTGCCCTCCCGCCGCCAATCATGAAGATTTTGTCCGAGGTGTACCATAATCCCGTTGGTGGCCTGCCTCTCGTATGTTTGCGGGGGGACTGTCAGCAGATTTTTTTGGCGATCTCCGTAGTATTCTCGTGCTATCTCGCCGAACGCCTCCCACCTAGCGTCACTACTGAACTTAACAGCGCTGGGCGCTACCGCCTTCGCCAGAACGCCGATCGCTCCGCAACCCTCCAAAAAATCCCTCAGGTACTGGGGCATGTCACCGGGAATCTGCCTGCCCTCCCGCCGCCAATTATGAAGGTCTTTTCCGAGGTGTACCATAATCCCGTTGGTGGCCTCCCTCTCGTATGTTTGCGAGGGGACTGTCAGCAGATTTCTTTGGCGATCTCCGTAGTATTCTCGTGCTATCTCGCCGAACGCCTCCCACCTAGCGTCACTACTGGACTTAGCAGCCGCCTTCGCCACGTCGCCGATCGCTCCGCAATCCTCCAAAAAATCTTTCAGATCCTTGGGCATGTCACCGGGAATCCGCCTGCCCTCCCGCAGCCAATTATGAAGGTCGTGTCCGAGGTGTACCATAATCCCGTTGGTGGCCTTCCTCTCGTATGTTTGCGGGGGGACTGTCCGCAGATTTTCTTGGCCATCTCCGTAGTATTCTCGTGCTATCTCGCCGAACGCCTCCCACCTAGCGTCACTACTGAACTTAACAGCGCGGGACGCTACCGCCTTCGCCGGAACGCCGATCGCTCCGCAAACCTCCAAAAAATCCTTCAGATCCTTGGGCATGTCACCGGGAATCTTCCTGCCCTCCCGCCGCCAATCATAAAGATATTTTCCGAGGCGTACCACAATCCCGTTGGTGGCCTTCCTCTCGTATGTTTGCGAGGGGGCTGGCAGCAGATTTTCTTGGCCATCTTTGTAGTAGTCTCGTGCTATCTCGTCGAACGCTACCCACTCTTCTTCGGTCCTCTTCTTATAACGCATGAGACGTCCTCTCTGTTCTTTCAGCGCGGCCGGGACTCGGACTCAGAAGTGTGGCCGACGTACGTGACGTGGCCGCCGGCAACCACCATGGGCTCGGTTATAATCCTGGAGCCCTCTTAGGTGTGCCGGGTGCCCACCGGAAGTGGTCGGCGGGTGGCGGGCTCCCGCTGTTGTCGTAGTGGGGGTTAGTAGGGGCCGGGCCGGCAACGCTGGTACTG
>NZ_JBNCKS010000128.1:0-1548 GCF_049841635.1 Micromonospora sp. DT44
CCGGACCTTCTCACGCCGGACCCGGGCTGCCGCGTTCATCCCACCACCAGCCGGATACCTCATACCTCAGGCCTACCAAACCCATCGACGTCGGTCACGCCGACACGCCGACGGACATCAGCCTTTCAACCTCTGTAATCACTTGCGCTGCTTGGGCCATGGACTCGGTCCCTATTTTGGGTACAGATGGCGGTGTCGGGTGATTAACTGAGACTGAGGATGGCGCTTCGGCGAATTCACGTTCTGGTGCGTCCGGGGTTGCTGCCGGAATCCGCAGTGATGCGAGGTTGCGGTCTCCGCCGGTAATCGTGGCGAGTTGGGGCCGGAGCTCGTCCGCTAGGCGGGTTCTGAGGCTGGCCGCTGTGGTGCGAAACGCCTTGGCCTCGGACTCGGTCCATGGTCGAGCCCGTTCGGTCTCAATGGCCTGCCGGCTGGGGCGGCCGGCGGTCCACTGTCCGTTGACGAGACGGTTGGTGTGTAGGCACTGGCCGTCACGGTCATATACATGCACCGCACCGACTAGGCGATGCTGCTCAAGGTGGTCGGCGGCGTCGAGAACACCGGTGTAAGCACGGTTCCGGACGTCAGGCGGAACGTAACGGCCGTATCCGTCGCGGTCACGCTGATCCTGGTATCGGGCGAGCACACCCAGTTCGCTAAGGTTGCGATCGACCGCGACGCCTGCTACCTCGACACCGAATTTGGGCCGGGGGAACTGGCGGACCATCCACTCGGCTGCGGACGGCTTCGAGAAGGTAGCACTGACCACTGTGTCGATGCCGTGTTCGGCGACGTGCGCGATGCACCAGTCGAGCCAGCGGGCGGCGTCGGGGTGGACTCGGGCCGCGGCGGTGAGGTCATCGTTGCGAGCATGGGTACTGTAATCCGGGTGGTACGGGCGTAGATCATCGATATCGAGGACGACAGCGTCCGTGCGGCCCATCGCGGGTCAGCAACTGCTGTTGCGTCCGGGACTTGCCGGCCCCAGGCTGACCGACGACGAACACCACGACCGGCTTGTCACGCCGCGCAGCGCCGTCGAGCAGATCCGGAACGATCTGCTCGTCGAAGATCCGCCGCGCTGTGACTATGTCGAGCACGACTCATGCGACCCTAGAAGACTCATCGACCGTCGATGCTTGCAAGGAGCGTCGGATACTCGGCCAAGACCAACGCGATCGTGGAAGTATCTTCGGGCCTAAGCGTCCGCAGCAGCCGGGCGTGGCGGTGCTGTTCTGCCCGCAGCGCTTCATACTCGGCCGGGTCAGCAGCGGCTAGGCGTGCGCTGTAGGCGGCGACTACCGACCGTATCGTTTCGCGAGCCTGGTCATAAAGACTCATCTGAGCTTCGCTCCAGCCAGCCTTTCGCTCCGGCGTACCCATCACATCTCTTCTCTGCTTGCCGACACCAACTATCGCGTAACAACGAGCCGACCTAGGTTTGAGTTCAACACCGAGGTCGATCTCGTAAACGGTCCATTGAGGTGATCTCAGCAAGATTCGGCGGCCGAGTGGGGATGACACGGGCGTAACGTCCATACCGGACGG
>NZ_JBNCKS010000129.1:0-1498 GCF_049841635.1 Micromonospora sp. DT44
AGATCGCAAACCAAGGGCTGTCTGGTGATCAGTGTGCACGATGTCGGGTCGACTGATGGGGTCGGGCGGCTGGCCGTGTTTCGGCGTGAGTTTCATCGTTGTCTGACCGCTCGCGGGGATGCGTTGTTCGAGCTGGCGGACGCGTTGTTGTGCGGTGACGCGCCGGTGCGGTCGCTGGTGGAGTTGTCGCTGGTGGGTGAGCACCGCCGCGGTCATGGTTCGTTGTATGCGGCGTTGAATCGCGGCCGGATCGACGTCGAGCGGCTGCGGAGGGCGGTGGTGGCGGTGCCGTTGCCGCGGGCTGCGGACGGGCGGATCGTTTTGGCGGTGGATGTGACGTGCTGGTTGCGGCCGGAGGCGCACACCTGCCCGCAGCGGGTGTTGTGTCACACCTACGGCCGAGGCAAGGACACCCATATCGGGGTTCCGGGCTGGCCGTACTCGTTCGTCACCGCCTTGGAGGCCGGGCGCACCTCATGGACCGCGCCGTTGGACGCCCGTCGGCTGGCGCCCGGCGACGACGCCGCGACGGTCACCGCCGGCCAGTTGCGCGACGTGGTGCAGCGGCTGATCGCTGCTGGGCAGTGGCGGCCTGGTGATCCGGACGTGTGGATCGTCGCGGACGCCGGATACGACGGACCCCGGCTGGCGTTCCTGCTGGCCGACCTGCCGGTGCAGGTTCTGGTGCGGATGCGCTCGGACCGGGTGCTGCGCCGACCCACGCCACCCCGGCTGCCCGGCACCACCGGCCGCCCACGCCGCCATGGCGGCGAGTTCATCTTCGGTGACCCTGGCAGCTGGCGCGACCCGGAGGTGGCCACGGCCACTGACACCCGCCTCTACGGCACCGCGACCGCGCGGGCCTGGCACCGACTGCACCCCAGGCTGACCCACCGCACCGCCTGGACCGCCCAACACGGCCCGCTGCCGATCATCGAGGGCACCGTGATCCTGCTGACCGTCGACCGGCTGCCATCAGGTGCTATCGCGAAACCGGTCTGGCTGTGGTGGTCGCAAGCAACCGCCACCGACGTTGAGGTCGACCTGCTCTGGCAAGCGTTCCTGCGCCGCTTCGACATCGAGCACACCTTCCGCATGCTCAAGCAAACCTTAGGCTGGACCAGCCCGAAGCTGCGAGACCCACACGCCGCCGACCGGTGGACCTGGCTCGTGCTGGCCGTCTACACCCAGCTACGCCTCGCCCGAGGCGCCGTCGGCGACCTGCGTCGGCCCTGGGAACGCCCCGCACCACCCGAACGACTCACCCCAGCCCGCGTCCGCCGAGGCTTTCGGCACCTACGCACCAAAGCCGGCAACCCCGCCTGCGCACCGAAACCCTCCCGGCCAGGACCTGGCCGACCACCCGGACTACGCAACCGCCACCCAGCAGCCCGCCACGACGTCCACATCGTCACTGCCGCCACCAGCACAAAACCAAAGAGTGACACGAAGAAAACGAAGACTTCGAATAGCCCTAGGCCACGCCGCACAGGTTAAA
>NZ_JBNCKS010000130.1:0-1490 GCF_049841635.1 Micromonospora sp. DT44
TACTCCAGCCGTACCTGGTGAAGTTGGAGTCTTCGCTGGTAGTGGGCTTTTTTGGCGCGGTATTGGTGTCGTCGTCGCCATCGTGACCATCGATGGATGTGGTCGAAGGGTTGGGTGGTGGTGATCAGGTGTGCCAGGAGACGGCGGACCTCGCCGAGCGTGAGAGGAACGAGGCCGTCCTGGTCGGGTTCAGTGCCCCCTTTTTGGCGTGGGCGGCGGTGACGGCGAGGTAGGCGTGGGCGCACAGAACGAGTGTTATGTGGCGGTACCAGGCGTCGTAGCGACGCACCTGATAGTGATCCAGTCCGACCTCGGTCTTCGCGGTCTGGAAGCATTCCTCGATCGCCCAGCGGGTTCCGGCGACCCGGATCAGGGTCTCGTCCTGGGTGTCGGCGGGACCGAAGCACAGGTAGTAGGCCAGGTCCGTGGGGTTGGTAATGCTGCGGCGGATCAGCAGCCAGTGACCGTGGCCGTGGCCGTGGCCGTCAGCGGTGCCGGGCAGGGAAGCCACCGCCCAGTCGTAGAGTCGTGGTCCTTTGGCGCCGGCGCCGCAGCTGCGACGCTTCCATGCCAGGGCCGGCGCGCTGGCGGCGAGGACGTCGGGGCGGGAGCTCCCCGCCGTGGTCGGGATCCGCTGGTTTCGAGGCACGGCAAGGACGTAGCCCATCCGGTGCTGCTGCAGCCAGGTCCGGAACTTGGAGTCCTGTCCGTAGGCCTCGTCCGCGGTGACCCACCGCGTCGACAGACCAGCGGTGATGGCGCGTTCGATCATCCGCAGGCCAAGCGTGGGTTTCGTGGCAAACCCGACGCCCGCCGCGATGCCGGCTTCGTCACGGCGGGCAGGGTCGTCGCACCAGCCGCGGGGCAGATACAACTCCCGGTCAATCAGCGTGCGCCCGGCCGGGCTGGCATAGGCCAGGAACACTCCGAGCTGGCAGTTCTCCGTCCGCCCGGCCGTGCCGGAGTACTGACGCTGCACCCCGGCGGACTTGATGCCCTTCTTCAGGAAACCGGTCTCGTCGACGATCAGCACCCCGTCGCCGTGACCGAGGTGCTCAGACACATAAGCGAACAGGTCATCGCGGACCGCGTCCGGGTCCCACGCCGACCGGTTGAGCAGCCGCTGCATCCGATCCGGCGTCGCATCGCCGGCGGCCTCGGCCAAAGTCCAACCATTCTTGCTGGCCAGGGGCGACAACAACCCCACCAGGTAGGTCAGCGCCTGCCGGCGCGGCTCCGCACGCCCGAACCGGTGCGCGAACCGCGCCAACAGATCATCCAGACCCGCCCGCCAGCCCACAATCTCATCGATCAACACAAGCACGGGAGCCTGCCCGCCCTGCCACTAACCACAACAGACAGACGGTGCGACCACGCAACCCACCCGCCCACTAACATCGACATTCGCAGCTACGCCGCAGGCTCAACTACAACGTCGATCATGCCGTTGGGCTGCCAAAACTCCAGATCAGGCAACTGCGGCTGGAGTA
>NZ_JBNCKS010000131.1:0-1442 GCF_049841635.1 Micromonospora sp. DT44
TATCCAACGCCGTCCGGTATGGACGTTACGCCCGTGTCATCCCCACTCGGCCGCCGAATCTTGCTGAGATCACCTCAGTGTCGTCGCGCTTCCTCGCCCCATGGCATCGACTTTCCCAGACTCAGGAAGTCCTGCTGTCCGAGCACGGCTGGAAGCCGCCAGATGAGTACGCGCCCAATTTTTACCAGGACTTCCACTTCCTTGGTGATCGCACAACGTTCGCCATCGACATTGCCAAGAACGTCCTTGACGCCCTCATTCATGTGTACGGCGTCCACGAGACTGATCTACTCGTCATTCGCACGACGGGTGACTAGCTCCGCTCTGGTCGCGCTGGACGTCGCCCTGAACAACCGGGTGGCCGAGGGCAGATTGCTGGCCAGCTCGGAGAAGTCCATCCACGAGCGCCAGGCCTTCGCCCCGGCTCCACGCTCTCCGCTCAGGTGAACGCGTCGCAGGTCGCGCTGATTCCGCACGTACAGCGGCCGCCCTTCGGCCTAGAGGGCAGGCCGCTCCGTATCTGATCTCCCGGATCGACAGGCGTCCTGCTCAGCTCTCCGGCGGCGGGGGTTCGTCCGCTCCCCTGGCCTTCCAGGGCTGGTGCTCCGTGATCCAGCGCTCCACGTCCTCTACCAGCCACACGCTTCCGCCGGCCAGGTGATCGAACGGCTCAGGAAAGTCCGGCCGGGTGGTGAGCTGGACGACGCGGACGCGCGAGACGCCCAGCCGCTCCTGAAGCTCCGCGCTGCCGTACAACCGCCGCTGCCAGGCCATCTCCTGAGCATCGCTACCTGGCCCCCTTCCGTACCTGGAAGCCCCGGTGGCCTCACTCGTAGGTGCTGTTCAGCCCTCATACCTATAGGTAGGCATGCCACTTTCATACTTGACAGGGGGTAGGCGGTTCAGGTCCCCTGTATGGGCAACACACACCGGGTAGCGGTTCGGGTACGTGAGCAGGGCTCCGTGCCCGGACCTGCCATTTCAGGAGGTGGAGCTGTGCCCATGGACGACGGCCCGATCACTCCGGCGCTGGTCCTCTGGACCGCCAAGCGGGTGATCACCCAGCACGCGACAACGGCCAGCCCTCACCGTGGCCGTGGGATGTGCGTCCAGTGCGGGGACGCTGGTTGCGACATGCTGAGTTGGGCCATCGCCGTGGTCAAGGCCCACCGCGTGGCCGCCACCCCCATGCCGTGATGGAGTGGGAAGTCCCCTGGGAGGTCTGGGTTCCGCGGCTGGCCGCATGGACCGTCGCTGAGCACCGGGAGGCCCGCTGCCCCCGGTGCCGACCGGACGGGTGCCGGTCGCTCAACTGGGCCCGGGACCGGCTCAGGGCGCACCGCCCTAAAAAGGAGGAATAGCTCGTCTAGATGATCGATTCCAAGGGGTCAGTGGTCGTAGGCGGTCAGGGATCGCATGACCGGTTGGCCGGTGTGCCAGTT
>NZ_JBNCKS010000132.1:0-1392 GCF_049841635.1 Micromonospora sp. DT44
CTAGGTGACTGGTGTTAAACGATGGCTGCCACTGGCGTGGCGGCCATCGCTTTCTGTCTATTTTAGGTAGTTTGTTGGTGTGGCGTTGGGTGTGGCTT
Source organism: Micromonospora sp. DT44 (assembly GCF_049841635.1). Lineage (NCBI taxonomy): Bacteria > Bacillati > Actinomycetota > Actinomycetes > Micromonosporales > Micromonosporaceae > Micromonospora > Micromonospora sp. DT44. The sequence goes on from NZ_JBNCKS010000132.1 coordinate 99, forward strand.
CGCAGCAGTTGGACCTCCTGGATCCGGTGAGCCGGTTCTGCGGTGAGGCGTTGCCGGCGAACTCGATCTTCGCGTTTTTGCATCAGCATCGTGAGGCGTTGTTCCCGGACGGGCTGTTTACCGACCTGTTCGCGGCGGTGGGTCGCCGGTCCGTGCCGGGCGTCGGTGGTGGCCACCGTGATGGTGTTGCAACGCCTCGAAGGGCTATCGGATCGGGAGGCGGTGGACCGGTTCACCTTCGACGCCCGCTGGCGTTACGCCGCCGGGGTCGGCGGCTGGGACGGCGCGGGCCGGGTCGGGTTCGCCCACACGGTGCTGGTCGACATGCGGGAACGACTGCGCCGCTCGGACCGGCCGGACCGGATCTTCGAGGTGGCGTTGGACGCCGCCCGGGCCGCCGGCCTGCTGGGTCGGCGGCGGGTCCTGGACTCGACACCGTTGTATGACGCGGTCGCGACGATGGACACGATCACGCTGATCCGCTCAGCGATCCGGGGTCTGCTCGCCGCTGCCGGCGGTGACCTGGGCGGACGGCTACGGGCCGTGCTAGCCAGCGGTGACGACTACAGCAGCACCGGCAAGCCGGTGATCGACTGGGACGACAAGAGCGCCCGCGACGCCCTGGTCGAGTCCCGCGCCCGCGACGGATACGCCCTGCTCGCCGTCCTCGACGGGCTGACCGACCTGCCGGAACCGGTGGGTCAGGCGATGCGGCTGCTGGCCACCATCCTCGGTCAGGACCTGGAGGCAGGAGATGACCGAACGCTGCGGATCGCTCGGAAAGTCGCCCCGGATCGGGTGATCTCCACCGTCGACCCCGAGGCCCGGCACGGGCACAAGACCAGCCACCGCGGCTTCGACGGCTACAAGGGCCACATCGCTGTCGACCCGGATGTCGAGGTCATCACCGCGACCGCGGTGACCGCCGGCAACGCAGGCGATGTCGAACCGGTCGCCGGGCTCATCGCCGACCTCACCGATCCGGCCACCGCCACCGACCCCGCCGCCGTCTACGGCGACGCGGCCTACGGCGCCGGCGAGGTCCTCCCGCAGCTCGACACCGCGGGGATCGACATCAAGACCAAGGTTCAGCCGCCCGTCGCCCCGACCGGGAAGTTCACCAAGGACCGCTTCGAGGTCAACCTCCGCGACGCCACGGTGACCTGCCCCAACGGCCTGACCGTCGCGATTCGGCCGGTCAAAGGCCACGCTCGTCACGCCGGCAAAGCCGACTTCGGCACCGCCTGCATCACCTGCCCGCTACGCGGGCAGTGCACCGACTCCAAGACCGGCC
>NZ_JBNCKS010000133.1:0-1365 GCF_049841635.1 Micromonospora sp. DT44
AGGTCAGAAACGGGACGAACTCGGCCCAGGCGTTCTCCCACAGCCGGACGATCGCCGGGTACTTCTTACCCCAGGCCTGGGCGAACTCCAGGAACCGTTCGGCTGCGGCGGCCTCGGTCGGTGCGGTGTAGACCGGCCGCAGCGCTTTGGCGATCTTCTCCCAGTCCTGGTGGGCCGCGTAACGGAAGGAGTTGCGCAGAAGGTGCACGATGCAGGTCTGGACCACGGTCTGCGGCCACACCGTGTTGATCGCGTCAGGCAAACGGGTGAGCCCGTCGCAGACGGCCATCAGCACGTCCTCGACGCCACGGTCTTTCAGCTCGGTACACACCGAGAACCAGAACTTGGCACCCTCACCGCCGTCGCCGGCCCACAGCCCGAGGATGTCGCGGGTGCCCTCGGCGGTGACCGCGAGAGCGATGTAGATCGGCCGGTTCGCGACCTAACCGTCCCTGACCTTCACGTTGATGGCATCGAGAAACACGACTGGATAGACGCGGTCCAGAGGCCGGTTCTGCCACTCGGCCATCCCGTCCATCACCTTGTCGGTGATCGTGGAGATGGTCTGCGTCGAGACCTCGGCGCCGTACACCTCGGCCAGATGGGCGCTGATCTCACCGATGGTCAGGCCCTTCGCCGACAGTGACAGGACCATGTCCTCCACGCCGGCCAGCCGCCGCTGCCGTTTCTTGACGATCTGCGGCTCGAACGAACCGTCGCGATCCCGTGGCACGACGATCTCGACCGGGCCGACGTCGGTCAGCACCGTTTTCGCCCTCGACCCGTTACGGGAGTTCCCGCCGTCCTTGCCGGCGGGGTCGTGCTTCTCATAGCTGAGGTGGTCGGTGATCTCGCCGTCCATCGCGGCCTCGATCACGCGTTTGGTCAGCTGCTGCAACAGCCCGCCCTCGCCGGTCAGTTGCAGGCCCGAGGTCCGAGCCTGCTCGACGAACTGGCCGATCAGGTCGTCGTTCACCCCAGCCGGCAGCGCCGGATCCTGCTTCTTCTTCGCCACCGCGGCAGTATCCACGGCGTCCGTTGTCACGGCGATCAGGTGCGTCTTCTTGGTCAGGAGTTACACCGTTCTTTTTACAGTCCCTGTGGATCTAACGGTGTTTCCGGCTTGACCCATCGGGCGTTGTGCCTGGTGAGGAGGGTGCCGTGATGGCCGCGACACTGAACGGAGCAGACCGGACGTAAGAAGCGGCCCGAGCTGTCGGCGGAGGCGAAGGCTGCCGCCGAGCTGGTCCGAACGGCGAAGGAGCAAGGGCTGTCGTTGACGGGCCCGGACGGACTGCTCAGGCAGTTGACCAAGACGGTCCTGAAGACCGCGTTTGAACGAGGAGATGACCGAGCACCCCGGCT
>NZ_JBNCKS010000134.1:0-1330 GCF_049841635.1 Micromonospora sp. DT44
TGAGATACCCCCGCTTTCATGGAGCTTCTTGACCATGGTCTGATGGCCGTGGGGGAGGAAGTCGTCCGTGGCAGCACCGAAGAAGTACCCCGACGAGCTACGTCAGCGCGCTGTGCGCTTGTACCGCGAGTCGGATCCGAAGCCGGTGATCCGGCGCCTGGCCGAGCAGCTCGGCGTGCATCACGAGGCGCTCAGGAACTGGATCCGTCAGGCCGAGGCCGACACGGGTGAGCGCATCGACCGGCCGACCAGCGAGATGGCCGAGGAAAACCGCCGGCTGCGCAGGGAAGTCGCCGAGTTGCGGCGGGCGAACGAGATCTTGAAGGCTGCGAGCGCGTATTTCGCGGCGGAGCTCGACCCGACCCGGCGACGGTCATGAGGTTCATCCACGAACACCGTGACCAGTTCGCGGTCGCGCTCCTGCTACGGGTCCTGAACATCGGCGCTTCGACCTACTACGCGTGGGTCAAGCAGGCTGAGCAGCCCTGCGACCGCGACGTGGTCGACCTGGGGCTGATCTCCAACATCCACGAGATCTGGGAGACCTCCGGGCGTACCTACGGCGCGGACCGGGTCCACCGGCAGCTACGCCGCGACGGCATCTACGTGGGCCGCAAACGCGTCGAGCGGTTGATGGCGCAGCAGGGCTGGCAGGGCGCGTTCCTGCGTCGAGGCTGGCGCGGCGGCTCCACGAAGCAGGATCCCCGGCACACGCCGGCGCCGGATCTGGTCAACCGGCAGTTCACCGCCGACGGGCCGAACCGGCTCTGGGTCGCCGATGCCACCCGCATTCCGTGCGGTGAGGGCGTGTTCTGGCTCGCAGCGGTCCGCGACGTGTTCTCCCGCCGGATCGTCGGGTGGAAAACCTCCGACCGCTGCGACACCGACCTGATCCTCGCCGCCCTCGAATACGGCATCTGGTCCCGGGATGTCCGCGACGGCCAGTTAATTCACCACAGCGACCGCGGGTCGAACTACACGTCGTTCCGCTTCGCGGAACGCTTGCAGGACAACGGGATCCTGCCATCGATGGGCTCCGTCGGCGACAGCTACGACAACGCCCTGATGGAGAACTTCTGGTCCACCCTGAAGATCGAACTCGTTTACCGCACGTCCTGGCGGACCCGCGACGAGGCCGAGAACGCGATCTTCGCCTACATCGACGGCTGGTACAACACCCGCCGCATCCAAAAAGAGTTGGGCTACCTCAGCCCGAACGAATACGAGACCGCCTGGCACAGCCAGACGGAACCAGCCGAACCACCTATCGCCACCCCTGCGCCAGCCGGCAGCAGGTAACCACCGCTCCATCAAAGCGGGGGAAACTCAG
>NZ_JBNCKS010000135.1:0-1284 GCF_049841635.1 Micromonospora sp. DT44
CGGGGCGGACCGGAACGACCACGGTCACCGCCACCCTGGTAGCCACCCTCACGACGGTCCCCACCACGGAAACCACCGTCACGGTCACCACCGCGGAAGCCGCCTTCACGACGCTCACCACCACGGGAACCACCATCACGGTCGCCGCCACGGAAGCCACCCTCACGGGGCGGACCGGAACGACCACGGTCACCGCCACCCTGGTAGCCACCCTCACGACGCTCCCCACCACGGAAACCGCCCTCGCGGTCACCGCCCCGGAAGCCGCCTTCACGGCGGTCCCCACCACGGAAGCCACCCTCGCGGTCACCGCCACGGAAGCCACCCTCACGGGGCGGACCGGAACGACCACGGTCACCGCCACCCTGGTAGCCACCCTCGCGGTCACCGCCGCGGAAGCCGCCTTCACGACGGTCGCCGCCACGGAAACCACCGTCACGGTCACCGCCACGGAAGCCACCCTCACGGGGCGGACCGGAACGACCACGGTCCCCACCGCCCTGGTAGCCACCCTCACGACGGTCCCCACCACGGAAACCACCCTCGCGGTCACCGCCACGGAAGCCACCCTCACGGGGCGGACCGGAACGACCACGGTCCCCACCGCCCTGGTAACCACCCTCACGACGGTCCCCACCACGGAAACCACCGTCACGGTCACCGCCACGGAAGCCACCTTCACGGCGCTCACCGCCGCGGAAGCCGCCCTCTCGGTCGCCGCCGCGGAAGCCACCCTCACGGGGCGGACCGGAACGACCACGGTCCCCGCCACCCTGGTAACCACCCTCACGGCGATCGCCGCCACGGAAGCCGCCCTCGCGGCCGCCGCCCTCGCGGTCACCGCCGCGGAAGCCACCCTCACGGGGCGGACCGGAACGACCACGATCCCCGCCACCCTGGTAGCCACCCTCACGACGGTCCCCACCACGGAAGCCGCCCTCACGACGCTCGCCACTGCGGGCACCGCCATCGCGGCCGCCGGTGTTGCCGCCACGGGCGCTGCCGGCGTTGTCCCGGTCTCCCCGGTACGGAGGCCGGTCGTCGCGGCGCGCTCCACGGTCGCGTCCACCGGGGCCGTCGGTCCGGTCCTCGTGACGACGGGGACGGTCTCCGCCCTGCGGTCCTGAACTCACAGGTACATCCTTCCTGATTGCGCCACCAATGGCGCCACGCAGTCGAGGGCCGACCCTGATGGGGCGGCCCTCGACTGAAAGATTGTCCGGCGGTGTCCTACTCTCCCACACCCTCACGAGTGCAGTACCATCGGCGCTGGAGGGCTTAGCT
>NZ_JBNCKS010000136.1:0-1257 GCF_049841635.1 Micromonospora sp. DT44
GGTTGCGTCCACGGGAGTGGTGTACGACTTGCCCTTGATGGGCGTGTTGCGTAGATGAGAGACGGCCATCGCGTCGATCCTTCAAGACGACCAAGTCAAAGAAGGAAGAGAGAACGCGATGGCCGCATCAGAGAGTGTGAACCCTGTTGACCTGCTGCGCGAGCAGATCGAGGGCGCGTCGCCGGACGTGTTGCAGGCGATGATCAAGACGTTCGCGCAGGCGGTGATGTCCGCGGAAGCGGACGCGATTTGTGGCGCCGGCTATGGGCAGCGCAGCGACGAGCGGGTCAACTCCCGCAACGGTTATCGGCCGAGAGAGTGGGACACCAGGGCGGGCACGATCGACCTGGCCATCTCGAAGCTGCGGCAAGGCAGCTACTTTCCGGACTGGTTGCTGACGCATCGTCGTCGGGCCGAACAGGCGTTGGTCTGCGTGGTGGCCACGAGTTACCTGCTCGGGGTGTCGACCCGCCGGGTGGAGAAGTTGGTGGAGCAACTCGGCGTCAAGCAGTTGTCGAAGTCGCAGGTGTCGGAGATGGCCGCGCACCTCGACGTTCAGGTCGAGGCGTTTCGTAACCGGCCGCTGGACGCCGCGCATTACCCGTTCGTGTGGATGGACGCGTTGACGATGAAGGTCCGCGAGCATGGGCGGACGGTCAACGTCCACGCGCTTGTCGCGGTGGGCGTCAACGCGGACGGCCAACGTGAAGTTCTCGGCATGGATGTCGCCTCGGATGAGGACGGCGCCGGCTGGTTGGCGTTCCTGCGGTCGTTGACCGCCCGCGGCCTGTCCGGCGTTCAACTGGTCATCTCGGATGCCCACCGCGGTCTTGTTGGCGCGATCGGCGCTGCCCTGCCCGGCGCGGCCTGGCAACGCTGCCGCACCCACTACCTGCGCAACCTGCTCACGAAGGTCCCGAAGTCGGCCCAGCCATGGATCGCCACCCTTGTTCGGACGATCTTCGACCAGCCCGACGCCGACGCTGTCCGAGCCCAGTTCGACCGCGTCGTCGCCACGATCGAGGCGAAGTTCCCGGCCGCGGCCGAGCACCTCGACGCCGCCCGCGACGACCTCCTGGCCTTCACCAGCTTCCCGCGTGAGATCTAGCGCCAGATCTGGTCGAACAATCCACAGGAACGGCTGAACAAAGAGATCCGCCGCCGCACCGACGTCGTCGGGATCTTCCCGAACCGGGCGGCGATCATCCGCCTCGTCGGCGCCGTCCTCGCCGAACAGACCGACGAATGGACCGAAGG
>NZ_JBNCKS010000137.1:0-1254 GCF_049841635.1 Micromonospora sp. DT44
ACTGGCACACCGGCCAACCGGTCATGCGATCCCTGACCGCCTACGACCACTGACCCCTTGGAATCGATCATCTAGTGTCGGAAGGTGTTCGACCACGTTGGAGAGACCCTGACGGCCAACGATTGCCCTGGTGAGGGGATTTGGGGGACGCGAGGGCTGGAGGTGGGGAGGAGTTGGGGACATGAGCATGACCGCGGCCGAGATTCTGCTCGACGAGTTGCGCCACGCCCGAATGGCACGGGGATTGAATCAAGACGACTTCGGCAGACTCATCAGCTACTCCAGCACCCATGTGAGCGCCGTTGAGACCGGCACTCGCCCGCCGACCAGTGACTACGCGACGGCAATCGACAAGGCGCTGACGACCGGCGGCATGTTCGCGCGGCTGGTAGAGCGGCTGGCGGCGCTCGACACGGCCCCGGTCTGGCTTCGCGAGTGGATCAAGTTCGAGGAACAAGCTCGGGCGTTGCGTTGGTACGAACCGGCCTTCGTGCCCGGCCTCTTACAGACCGAGGCGTACGCACGGGCGACGCTTCAAGCGAGCGGATTGCTGACCACCGAGCAGATATCGCAGCGGGTACGGTCGCGAATGGAGCGGCAAGCAGTCCTCACCCGCGACGATCCTCCCCACGTGATGATTGTGCTCGATGTCGCGGTGCTGCGCCGGACGGTGGACGACGACCGCGCGCTGATGCGGGAACAGGTCGAGCACCTCGCGGCGGTCGCCGAGCTTCCGCACGTCCACATTCATGTCGTGCCGGACGACGCAGGGCTCTACCCTGGCCTACAGGGCGGGTTCATCATCGCCACGATGCCGGATGGCTCTGACGTCGGGCACACGGACTACCAGGTGCGGTCTCAGACCGTCAGCGGCACGGCCGAGATTGTTACGCTTCAAAAGACGTGGGAAGCGATCCTCCGCGACGCCCTCCCGCGCAGATCCTCCCGAGACGTGATCAAGGAAACGGCGAAGACATGGACATGACCCACGCCCGTTGGCGTAAGTCGACGAAGTCCGGAACGAACGGCGGCAACTGCGTGGAGGTCTCCGACAACCTGCCCGGCGTCGTTGGCGTCCGGGACTCGAAGGACCAGGCAGGTCCCGCACTGGTCTTCAGCCCGACGGCTTGGCGGGCGTTCGTCGACATGGCGAAGACTCACCCCGCGACCTGACCAGTACTAGATGATCGATTCCAAGGGGTCAGTGGTCGTAGGCGGTCAGGGATCGCATGACCGGTTGGCCGGTGTGCCAGT
>NZ_JBNCKS010000138.1:0-1248 GCF_049841635.1 Micromonospora sp. DT44
ACCTTCAGCGACCGCCTCCCAGCCGCTGAGACCTACTAACCAAGATCGCCGGAAACACCTTTAGCGAGACAGGCCCGTCCAGAGAGGTTGGGGACGCGGCTGGCCGGTGGTCGGCCGCCGAGTGCGGTGTGAGCGCGGTGGTGATTGTAGGCGTGGAGCCATGCGGGTAGCGCTGCTCGACGGGCGGTTTCCGAGGAGTACGGGCGGGCGTATGCCCATTCCTCGGTGAGGGTGCGGTGGAAGCGTTCGACCTTGCCGTTGGTCTGGGGCCGGAACGGGCGGGTCTTCTTTACGGCGATGCCCAGCTCGTGCAGGGTGTCGCGCCAGAGGAAGGACTTGTAGCAGGAGCCGTTGTCGGTGATGACCCGGCGCACGGTGATGCCGTGGGTGGCGAACCAGGCGTGCGCGCGTCGCCAGAAGTCGGCGGCGGTGTCTTTGCGTTCGTCGTCGAGGATCTCGGTGTAGGCCAGCCGGGAGTGGTCGTCGATAGCGGTGTGCAGGTAGGCGTAGCCGAGCCGGGCGCCGCCCCACCGGTCGGTGGCGTGGCCTTTGGTGGCGGTGCGGTTGAGTTTTCCTTGACGCCGGCCACGAGTGCGCCAACCGCCGCCGTCGGGGATGTTGCCCAGCTTCTTGATGTCGACGTGGACCAGGTCCCCGGGAGCGGCGTGCTCGTAACGGCGCACCGGCCGCGCGGTGGCCCGGTCCAGGTGTGCCAGGCGGGCCACTCCGGCTCGGCGCAGCACCGCGTGACACGTCGACGCCGCCAGCCCGAGCCGGCCACCGATCCGCGCCGGTCCCCACCGGCGCTTGGCCCGCAGGTGCAGCACCTTGCGCTCCACCGGCGCCGGTGTCCGCCGAGGTGACCGACGCGGCCGGCTGGACCGGTCGACCATCCCCGCGACACCCTCGACCCGGTACCGGTCGGCCCACCGCTTCGCCGTGGTCGGACTGACCTGGAACCGCTCAGCCGCCCGGCGCAGCGGCCAACCATCGTCCACCACGCCGCGGGCCAGACGCAGCCTGCCGGTCTCCGACAACGGGGCATTACGGTGGGGCACGGGGACCTCCTCGGGTCAGGTGCGGCTGTCTGGTAGCTCCACACCTACTCGGGAGGTCCTCACCCTTTCAAGATCCCGGACACGTCACCAACGTCCATGGGCAGAACACCTAGTACTCCAGCCGCAGTTGCCTGATCTGGAGTTTTGGCAGCCCAACGGCATGATCGACGTTGTAGTTGAGCCTGCGGCG
>NZ_JBNCKS010000139.1:0-1218 GCF_049841635.1 Micromonospora sp. DT44
GGTGTGTTGATGGGACGACGAGGACGCAAACGCCGGCTCGAGATCGAGACGGAGTACTGGCGGCTGCTGCAGGCAGGCGTGGGAACGTTCGAGGCTTGCCGGATCGTTGGGATCGGTCGCAAGACCGGCTACCGGTGGCGTGCGGAGAACGGTGGTGTGCCTCCGGCCCGGTTGGGGGAGGAAGCTCGGTCAGGCCGGTACCTGTCGCTGTTGGAACGGCAACGGATCGCCACCCTGCGCAGGCAGGGCCTGACGATCAGGGCGATCGCTGAGCAGTTGGGCAGGGCGCCATCGACGGTGAGTCGGGAGCTGCGCCGCAACGTGCGTCCACATGACCAGGGCGTCTACGACGGCGACCTGGCGCACGCGCGGGCGCGGCAGCGTGCTCGGCGTCCGCGGGGTGGTCGGCTACTCGCCGACGCCGGTCTGCGCGCCGTTGTCCAGGCCAAGCTTGAGGAGGATTGGAGTCCGCAGCAGATCGCTGCGTGGTTGCGACAGGCCCATCCCGACCAGCCATCGTGGCACGTCTGCCACGAGACCATCTACCAGGCGCTCTACCGCGGCGGGCGTGGTGGACTCAGCCGCCAGCTCACGCGCCGGCTACGCACCGGCCGCCCGCTGCGCAAGCGGCGCCGTCGCGCCGATCAGCGCCGCTGCCGCTTCATCGCTCCCACACTATTGATCGAGCATCGGCCGGCCGCCGCCCTTGATCGCACCCGCATCGGGGACTGGGAGGGCGACCTCATCGTCGGTCGGCAAAACCAGTCCGCCATCGCCACCCTCGTCGACCGCACCAGCCGATACCTCCGACTGGTACACCTACCCGTCGACCGCACGGCCGAAGCCGTCCGCGACGCGCTCCTCGCCGTGCTGGCGGAACTGCCCGCAGCCGCGCGCCTCACCCTGACCTGGGACCAGGGCGCGGAAATGGCCTACCACCAACAGATCGCACCGCTACTGCGTGACGGCGTGTTCTTCGCCCACCCCGGCCGGCCCTGGCAGCGCGGTACGAACGAGAACACCAATGGCTTGCTGCGCCAGTACTTCCCCAAGCGCACCGACCTGTCGCAGCACACCGCCGCCGATCTTCGCGCCGTGGAACACCGCCTGAACAATCGGCCCCGCAAAACCCTCGGCTGGCGCACCCCGGCCGACGTCTTCCACACAGCTCTGGCACCCTGACGATCGTCACCGTTGCGACGACAGCTCGAATCCGCC
>NZ_JBNCKS010000140.1:0-1161 GCF_049841635.1 Micromonospora sp. DT44
GGGAGCGGGAGCGGGAGCGGGAGCGGGAGCGGGAGCGGGAGCGGGAGCGGGAGCGGGAGCGGGAGCGGGAGTGGGAGTGGGAGTGGGAGCGGGAGCGGGAGCGGGAGCGGGAGCGGGAGCGGGAGCGGGAGGTTCCATCTGTCCACCTTCAGGGTATAGTCCTCGGTATTGCTCTATATAACGGAGGCGCAGGGCCGCCGGTTCAATCCACCTCAATCGGAATCACTGCGCGGGAGCGTACGCAGCCTCCAGCTCGGAAACCTGCTTACCCGCCCGGCACTTCCAGCAGGTCGAGCAGCCGCAGCGCGACGTCGGCACCGGTCGCCGCCTCCGCCAGACTCCGGTAGGCGCGCTGTTCGGCCTCGTCCCCGCCAGGGCTTTCGCAAGATCGAGCTATGACCGGATAGCCGGTTATGGAATAGTCAGGCAGGTTCCGAGACGCGATCTACGACGAGCTTCGTCGGCAGGTGCGGGTGGTGACCGGTCGCGAGCCGCAGCCGACCGCACCGGTGCTTGACGCCCAGTCGATCAAGTCCAGCGAAGGCGGCGAATGCCGTGGGTTCGACATGGGGAAGAAGACAGCCGGCCGCGAGCGGCACCTGGTCGTTGGCACGATGGGACTGGTCCTGGTGGTGATAGTCACCTCGGCCTCCGTCAAGGACCGGCCCGGCGGCCGGCGGATTCTGCGACGACTGGCCGAGGCATTCACCACCATCGCCCTCGTCTGGGGCGACGGCGGGTACGTCAACAGCATCGACTCCACACTGGTGAGCTGGGCAAAGACCCAGCTCGGCATCCTGATGGAGATCGTCAAACGCACCGACGACGTCAAGGGCTTCACGGTCCTACCCCGCCCGTGGGTGGTCTAGCGGACGTTCGGCTGGGCTGGTGCGTAACCGGCCACTGGCCCGTGATTACGAGCGGCTGACGGTCAACTCCGAAGCCATGATCAAGGTTGCGATGATTCGACTCATGACGATGCGACTGGCCGGTCAGAGGATCCGATGGACCAACGCCACCGAACGCGAAGCCGCTCGGCGCATCAACGCCGAGCAACTTAGGGCTTGCGGATCTTCAATACGCCGTCTAGATCCAACGCCGTTCAGTTAGGCGGTGGGTGTGGTCGTCAAGGGTCCGGGCTGATGATGTTGATACTGGTGG
>NZ_JBNCKS010000141.1:0-1160 GCF_049841635.1 Micromonospora sp. DT44
TCTATACCGGAGCTCCGCTGCCTCGTCTCCACGACACGCTTGACGGCCTACCGAAACGCCTAACTGAACGGCGTTGGTACTAGTACTGCAACGGCAGTAGGCGAATCGAGTTCACCTCGCGTTCGTTGGTCCGACTGTGACGGACGTTGATGTCGATCAGTGGCGTGGGGAGTTGGACCGGCTGCATGCCCGGATCGGACCCAGGTTTCGCCGGTCGGAGCCGCGGCTGCGGGTCCGTCAGTACCTGTGTGGGCTGGTCTCTGGTCTAGGTCGCAAGAACGGCTGGACCTTGGCTGAGCAGGCCGGTGAGGTGTCGCCGGACAGGATGCAAAGGTTGTTGCGGTGGGCGGACTGGGACGTCGACGCCGTCCGCGACGACGTTCGGGACTACGTGGTCGAGCACCTCGGCGACCCGGCCGGCGTCCTGATCGTCGACGACACCGGGTTCCTGAAGAAGGGCACCCGGTCGGCCGGAGTGCAGCGCCAGTATTCCGGCACCGCCGGGCGGACGGAGAACTGCCAGGTCGGAACATTCCTGGCCTACCGTTCCGTGAAGGGTCACGCGCTGATCGATCGGCAGCTCTACCTGCCGGCGTCGTGGACCGATGACCGGGATCGGTGCAGGGCTGCGGGGATCCCGGACGAGGTGCAGTTCGCCACGAAGGTGCAGATGGCTCGGGACATGCTGGGCCGCGCCTTCGACGCCGGGGTGCCGGTCGGGTGGGTGACGATGGACGAGGCCTACGGCGCCCACCGAGGTCGTGCACCTGGCCGGGCTTGCCCCGAGGCTCACGCCGGTGGGATGAACTACCTCCAGCGCCACGTTCCGCGGAACATCCTGAGCGACGGTCGCACCGGGACCCGTGTTCGAATCCGAATGGTCCTGACCGTGTCGGTTCGAATGCTGGCTGCCTGATGTCGTTTCCGATACCGATGTAACCCCAACGACATCAGTCTGGTGTCCGGACGCAGGGAGGCTAGATCTAGTGATTGAACTTGTCACGACACGGAAGAGGTCGTCTGACGGCCGTCTTTCAGGAGCATCGCGGAGTGTCCGACCGTTTCGCCGGCTGCAAATCGCTGTGGTGGCCGTGTTGACGGCGATGGTCGGCGGCATCGCGGTCCGTCCCGGGCCGGCCGCTGCCGCCACCAGTCAGTTC
>NZ_JBNCKS010000142.1:0-1154 GCF_049841635.1 Micromonospora sp. DT44
GGCCGGCGAAGCCGTGCGGCCGGCGAAGCCGTGCGGCCGGCGAAGCCGTGCGGCCGGCGAAGCCGTGCGGCCGGCGAAGCCGTGCGGCCGGCGAAGCCGTGCGGCCGGCGAAGCCGTGCGGCCGGCGAAGCCGTGCGGCCGGCGAAGCCGTGCGGCCGGCGAAGCCGTGCGGCCGGCGAGGGTCGCCCGCGTTGGCGCTCGGTGAGGGCTCGACGGGCCTCAAGATCCGCGCAGTTTCAGGGAAGTTGCGGCATCTGGCGGCTGGGAGGCAGCAGTTTCGGGGAAGTTGCGGCACCTCGCCGCTGGGAGGCAGCAGTTTCGGGGAAGTTGCTGCCCCGGCGTGGGGCTTGGGGCGCGTCGGCGGAGCGGACGGGCGGGTGCCGGCGGGGCGAGGGCTCGGGCGGGCGGACACGGCGCGGGGCTCGGGCGGACACGGCGCGGGACTCGGGCGGCGGGACGGACGCGACGCGAGGGCGGCGGGACGGACGCTTAGCTGCCGACGGCGCGTTCGGCGAGGCGGGCCTGGTGGGCCTCGTGCAGCCGGCGTAGGGCGCGCACCCCGTCTACGGCCAACTCCTTGTCGGCCGCCTGGAGCGCGATCAACGGCAGCAGGTCGTCGTCATGCAGCTCCAGGCTGGCCCAGGGCGCCCCGCGATCGAAGCGGACACCCCGGATGACCTCCCAGGGCAGCTCGTAGGAGCTGATCACGTTACGCACCCGGATGCGCCGCTCGTCCGCTTCCACGCGCGGGCGGGTGAACAGCAGGAAGCCCAGTGCCCCAAAGATGCCGAGGCCGATCATGGCGATCTGGTCACCGCGTTGGAAGCTGCCGTACCCATCGCCGGTCGGCCCGGTCAGCGAGGTGGCGACCAGGGCGAACACCACCACCAGCACGATCGCCGCGGACCAGCACACCACCCGGATGCGGCGGGGCTTGAGGCGGACCAGCTCGGTGTCACTCACTCCCCCAGTCTGCCACTCACGTCCGCCCCACCCGCGCACCACCCGCCGAGGCGCCACCCGCCGGCGCAAGATCGTGCTCGATCCAGGATCTAGTGGCATCGGTGGCGGGTTGACGCCACTACATCCTGGAGCTTGTCTCATCCTGTTTGGGCTGTTCAGGGGGGATTGACAGGCTGCGTGGAGTAGTCGCG
>NZ_JBNCKS010000143.1:0-1126 GCF_049841635.1 Micromonospora sp. DT44
CTAGTGTTCTGTCTCAGTTTTGACTAGCCGCTTGTTGGAGGGCGACGCGTCCACGTCGGACCTTGGCCAGGATCGATTCGGCGGTGGCGGTCCAGACGAACGGTTTCGGGTCCTCGTTGTGCACGCGCAGGTAATCCTCGATCGCGGTGACGAGGTCGGGGACGCTGTGGAACACGCCGCGGCGGATCATCTTGTCGGTCAGGTCGGCGAACCAGCGCTCGACCATGTTCAGCCACGATGAGCTGGTCGGGGTGAAGTGCAGGTGGAAGCGGGGGTGCTTGGCCAGCCACGCCTTGACGTTGGGGTGGGTGTGGGTGCCGTAGTTGTCAACGATCAGGTGGACCTGCAGCTTGCGGGGCACCGAGGTGTCGATCGTGCGCAGGAACCGCAGGAACTCGTCGTGCCGGTGCCGGGCGAAGCACTTGCCGATGACCTTGCCGGTCAGCACGTCCAGCGCGGCGAACAAGGTGGTGGTGCCGTGGCGCTTGTAGTCGTGGGTCATCGTGCCGGCCCGGCCGGGCTTGAGCGGCAGGCTCGGCTGCGTGCGGTCCAGGGCCTGGATCTGCGACTTCTCATCCATGCACAACACGACGGCCTTGTCCGGCGGGTTCAGGTACAACCCGATGACGTCGACGAGCTTCTCCTCGAACCGCTTGTCGTTGGACAGCTTGAACGTTTCCACCAGGTGCGGCTTGAGCCCTCGGGCGTCCCAGACCCGCTGCACCGTCGCCGGGCTCACGCCGACCTTCGCCGCCATCGACCGGCACGACCAGTGCGTCGCCCCCTGCGGCTTCGAGTGCAGCGTCAACTCCACAATCTCATCGATCGTGGCCTGCGGAATCGACGCCTTACGACCACGACCCGGCGCGACCTTGCCCAGATCGGCGAGCCCACGCTCGGCGAACTCGGACCGCCACGCCCGCACCGTCATCCGGGTCACCCCGGCCAGCGCCGCGTTGTCGGCATTGGACATCCCGTCCGCAGCGTGCAGCAGCACCTGCGCCCGCTGCACCAGCCGATGCGCGACCGTACGCGACTTGGCAAGAGACTCCAGCAGTTCCCGCTGACCGGTTTCGAGCACCAGTGGTGCGGCAGCACGTGTCACATCCAGAGTCTACTACTACGG
>NZ_JBNCKS010000144.1:0-1049 GCF_049841635.1 Micromonospora sp. DT44
GATCTCCGATCCCCGCCCTCAGCAGGTCACCACCCCACTCACACGGGGTGCCTCACGCCATCCTGACCAAGAGGGCTCGGACGCGTCCGCTGCTCGGCGCGACTCCCGCAGAGATCGGATCGACACGACGAGGGCTCCGGCAGACATCAGCACGGAGGCGCCGACACCTACCCATGCAGCCGCATCTTCCATTTAGATGATCCTAGATAGATTGAAGGGTAGTGCAAGGGCTATCATTGCCGTCTTTCGTGACGGGGCTACGCTCGACGCTCTCGGCGAATGTCAATCACGGTCGTTGTTGCTAGGTGGTGAATGGTGAAGCTCGTTGATGATGTTGTCAATGAACGAGCCTTTACGTTCCCTTTCCTTGTCGACGTGTTGCCAGAGGAACCGCAGGAGTTGATTCAGTTCACCCGCCTGGGGTGCGTACAGCACCGGGCCATCCGTATATTCCTCGATCACCTTTCCCGTTGCATCTTGTACCGAGAAAATCAGCATGTCAACAGAGAGTTGCTTTCCTATCGATATTGTCGCGCTCGAGGTAGACGTGGTGTACGAGATTATCTCTTGCGCCAACGCATTCCGCATGCGCCAGCGCAGTCGCCCGGCGCGGGTCTGTAGCAGCAACGCGTTCACAAGTCGGGCCAAACGGTCGTAGTCATCAACCTCGTGCATGTGTATCGCCTCCGGCGTTTGCTGCTTCGATTGCGCCAATCGAGTTCAGCTCTGCTGCAACCTGCGCGATTAGCACGCGGATGTCATGTGTGGCTAGAACTAAGTCCGCCGTTGGTCTTCCAAGCAGTTCCCGACGCACCGTGGATGCTTCCGCAATTGAATCCTGTATGGACACGCAATTGAATCCTGTATGGACACCAGGACGGACCCTTCTTTGTACCCGCTGAATTCGAGCAACGCTCGGGCCTGCCCGGCCTGCGTTTGCCATGATTGGAGCGTGAGGACAACGAGGTCCTTAGAGCGCGTTTGGTTTCAGGGTCGGTCGGGCGTGTCGCACAACGGGTCCGGTCGATGGATGTAACTCGGTCGGTAGA
>NZ_JBNCKS010000145.1:0-1048 GCF_049841635.1 Micromonospora sp. DT44
GCCCAGCGGCAGTGCGTTGCGCCAGGCCCGGCAACGACTCGGATCGCAGCCGGTGCGGGCGTTATTCGATGTGTTGCGCGGCCCGGCCGCTACCAGCGCCACCCAGACGCGCTGGCGAGGCCTGCTGCTGACCGTGATCGACGGGACCTTCCTGACGGTCGCGGACTCACCAGCCACCACGAGCCGCTACGCCAAACAACGCTGCAACAACGGCAGTTCCGGCTACCCGCAGCTGCGGCTCAGCGCCCTGCTGTCCTGCGGCACCCGCTCGGTGATCGACGCCGTATTCGATCCGGTCAGTGTCGGAGAACTCGATCAGGCCCGACACCTCGCCCGCAGTCTGCGCCCCGGGATGCTGCTGATGGCAGACCGCAACTACGCCGGCGCCGACCTGATCGCCACCCTGGCCGCCACCGGCGCGGACCTGCTGATCCGCTGCAAGACCGGCCGCAAACTACCGATCCTGCGCCGGCACCGCGACGGATCCTTCGCCTCGATCATCGGCGGGCTACCCATCCGGGTGATCGATGCGCAGATCAGCATCACCACCACCGACGGCACCCACACCGGCGGCTACCGGCTGATCACCACCCTGCTCGACCCCGACGCGCATCCCGCCGCTGAACTGATCCCGCTCTATCACCAACGCTGGGAGATCGAGACCGCCTACCTCGAACTGAAATCCTCGATCCTGGGCGGACGAGTCCTACGCGCCCGCACCTACGACGGCATCAGCCAGGAAATCTACGCCTTACTCAGCGTCTATCAACTGCTGCGCACCGCAATGGTCGACGCCACCGACAGCCAGCCCGGCCTCGACCCTGACCGGGCCAGCTTCACCACAGCCCTGAACACCGCCCGCGACCAGATCATCCACGCCGCCGGGATCACCGCCGACACCACCATCGACCTGATAGGCGTCATCGGCACCCACGTCCTGGCCCACCTGCTGCCCGAACGCCGCCTCCGCACCAAAACCCGCATGATCAAACGCTCGAACAGCAAATACCAAGCCCGCGGCCCCAACATCAACCGGCGCAGCTACCAG
>NZ_JBNCKS010000146.1:0-1021 GCF_049841635.1 Micromonospora sp. DT44
CATGATCTTGTTGCCGGGTTCCTGCCCGATGACGCGAAGCCGTCGGACGTGCTGGTGTGTATCGAGACCGACCGGGGGCCGTGGGTGAGGGCGTTGGTCGCCGCCGGCTACCAGGTCTACGGGGTGAACCCGAAGCAGGCCGCGCGGCACCGTGAACTGTTGTCGCTCTCGGGTGCCAAGAGTGACAAGGCCGACGCGCGTGCCCTGGCCGACATGCTCCGGACCCGCCGCCACCAGCTGCGTCAGGTCGCCGCGGACTCCGACATCGCCGAGGCGGTGAAGGTCGTGGCCCGGGCGCACCAGACGCTGATCTGGGAACGCACCCGTCACACGCTGCGGCTACGGGCGGCGCTGCGGGACTACTTCCCGGCCGCGTTGCAGGCCTATCAGCCGTTGACGCTCACCGGCAGCGACGCGCTGGAACTACTCGCGAAGGCACCCACCCCGGCCGCGGCGGCCAAGCTGACCGTCACGCAGATCAGCGCCGCGTTGAAGAAGGCCCGCCGCCGTGACATCCCCGCCGAGGCCGCGACGATCCAGCAGGCGCTACGCGCCGAGCACCTGGGCCAGGCCGACGTCGTCGCCACCGCCTACGCGGCAACCGTCCGCGCGACGATCGCGGTCCTGCAGACCCTCAACACCGAGATTCGCATTCTCGAGGGGCAGGTCGAGGCCCATTTTGGTCAGCACCCGGACGCTGAGGTCTACCTCAGCCAACCCGGTATCGGTGTCATCCTCGGCGCCCGGGTGCTCGCAGAGTTCGGCGACGCCACAAACCGCTACGCCGACGCCAAATCCCGCAAAAACTACGCCGGCACCGCGCCGATCACCCGCCAGTCGGGCAAGTCCAGGACCGTGCACGCCCGGTTCGTGCACAACGACCGCCTCGTCGACGCCCTCCACATGCAGGCCGGAGCCGCGATCCTGCACGACCCCGGCGTCCGCGCCTACTACGACGAACTCCGCGCCCACGAAATCGGCCACAACGCCGCCCTGCGCCAGATCGGCAACCGCCTCGTCG
>NZ_JBNCKS010000147.1:0-1008 GCF_049841635.1 Micromonospora sp. DT44
GTGGGATCCTGCCTGGCGCCGCGTTCTGCGGGTCGCCCCTCGGGGGCAAGCGGTCGGGGTTTGGCTGCAGGGTGGAGGACTTGCCGTATAAGTTCAGGGTGAACGAACGTCTGGGCAGTCCGTGGGCATCGGTGAAATCGTTCAACACCGGCTGGCTCAGAAGCCTGGCGCTGGGATAGGCGAGTCGGCCGGTGGCGCCAGTCCAGGCCGCGATGAGTGGCTGATCGACGATGCCGGGGTTGTCGATGACCTCCTGATAGGCCGCCCGTGTGAACGCTCGCGGCCAGCCGGCGGGCGGGACAATTCGCCTAGCTGCCACGAACCTCGGGTCGGCACCACCGGGGGCAAGCTCAGGATGGTTTGTCAGGAAATATTTTCTGCCAAGCCGCTCAGACGTGTAATAGCCGGGGGGCAGCCCGTGCGACTGGGCAAATTCATCCAACACTCCCTGATCCATGAAATAGAGGCTGGTGACGGTAGGCCCCTTTCGGCCTGTCGCATGTGTCCAGGCCACCATTAGACGGGCGTCGGCGACGCCCGGGTTGTCGATGACCACCTGATAGGCCGCCGGGGTGAATACCAGCAGCGAGTGGCCGGGTGGGTCAATTCGCCGAGCTGCCGCGGACATCCGGTCGGCACCACCGGGGGCAAGATCAGGATGCTTCCCCAGGAAATATTTCGCGCCCTCCGACTCCAGTGTGTAGTAGCCGACGGGGAGCCCGTGCGACTGGGCAAAGTCACCCAACACTGCCCCGCTCAACGCACTGTGGTTACCGCTGTTACGTCCAAGTCGGCCCGACATGCGTGCCCAGTGCATCGCGAGCCTGACACCGGCGAGGCCCGGGTTGTCGATGATCTGCTGGTAGGCCATCGGCGTATAAACGGGGGCGGGTCGTTTGGGCATGCTTCTGGTCCTCTCGCGCAGGTGGTCGCTGTCTAGCTCCCCAACGGCGCGCCCACGACGAAGGTTCAACACGAAACCGGCCCACCCGAATCAGTGCCCGCCGC
>NZ_JBNCKS010000148.1:0-973 GCF_049841635.1 Micromonospora sp. DT44
CTACGACAACAGCGGGAGCCCGCCACCCGCCGACCACTTCCGGTGGGCACCCGGCACACCTAAGAGGGCTCCAGGATTATAACCGAGCCCATGGTGGTTGCCGGCGGCCACGTCACGTACGTCGGCCACCGTCGGCCACACTTCTGAGTCACCGAGTCCCGGCCGCTGAAAGAACAGAGAGGACGTCTCATGGTTTATAAGAGGACCGAAAAAGAGTGGGTAGCGTTCGACGAGATAGCACGAGACTACTACAAAGATGGCCAAGAAAATCTGCTGCCAGCCCCCCCGCAAACATACAAGAGGAAGGCCACCAACGGGATTGTGGTAAAACTCGGAAGAAATCTTTATGATTGGCGGCAGGAGGGTGGGCAGCTTCCCGGTGACCTGCCCCAGTACGTGAGGGATTTTTTGGAGGGTTGCGGAGCGATCGGCGACGTGGCGAGGGCGGCCGTGTCCAGGGCTGCCAAGTTCAGTAGTGACGCTAGGTGGAAGGCGTTCGGCGAGATAGCACGAGAATACTACGGAGATGGCCAAACAAATCTGCTGACACTCCCCCCGCAAACATACGAGAGGGAGGCCACCAACGGAATTGTGGTACACCTCGGACGAGAACTTTATGATTGGCGGCGGGAGGGCAGGACTGTTCCGAAGAGTATGCCCAAGGATCTGAAAGATTTTTTGGAGGGTTGCGGAGCGATCGGCGACGTGGCGAGGGCGGTCGTGTCCAGGGCTGCTAAGTCCAGTAGTGACGCTAGGTGGGAGGCGTTCGGCGAGATAGCACGAGAATACTACAAAGATGGCCAAACAAATCTGCTGACAGTCCCCCCGCAAACATACGAGAGGGAGGCCACCAACGGGATTGTGGTACACCTCGGACAAGACCTTCGTAATTGGCTGCGGGAGGGCAAGACTGTTCCGAAGAGCATGCCCGAGGATCTGAAGGATTTTTTGGAGGGTTGCGGAGCGATCGGCG
>NZ_JBNCKS010000149.1:0-963 GCF_049841635.1 Micromonospora sp. DT44
CTAGATGATCGATTCCAAGGGGTCAGTGGTCGTAGGCGGTCAGGGATCGCATGACCGGTTGGCCGGTGTGCCAGTTGTGCCAGATCGCGGCGGTCAGGGCGAGGACGCGTTGCAGGACGCGGACGGTGACGCCGGTGATGGTCCGGCCGCCGTGTTGTTCGAGGTCGAGTTGGCTTTTGAGGGTCTGGTTGACCGATTCGATGCTCTGTCGTACGGCTCGGAGCAGGCCGCGGCCGGGGCGTGCTGGTTCGGTGCGGTAGGCGGGTCGTATGACGGTGATCCCGGTGTGGTTGAGCCAGGTTTCGGTGTCGCGGTCGCGGTAGCCCTTGTCCACGACCAGGATCAGCCCGTCGGGGTGGTGGAACATGTTCGGCTGTAAGGAGACCAGGTCGACGAGGACTTCTCGTTCATCGGTCTTGGCGTTGCTCAGGGCGAACGCGACGGGCAGGCCGTGCACGGTGGTGACCAGGTGCAGTCGCAGGCCCCAGAACAGTCGCGAATGTGAGGCGCAGTAGCCGTAGCCGGCCCAGCCGGCCAGCTCGGAACGCTGGACCGTCTCGCGGGAGGTGCCGCAGGGCACCGGGGTGGAATCAGCGATCCGGATCGGGTGCTGCCACAGGTCGGTGTCGGTGACCAGTACCGCGATGAAGTGAGCCAGTTGGGTGCTCAGGCTCCGCAGCCGCTTGTTGTATCCGGGCTGTTTGGGCAGGTAGGGGAACAGATGGATGATCGATTTGCGGGCGTAGCGGACCCAACGGCTCTCGTTGTGGTAGCCCAGCAGGGCCTGCATCACCGACACGGTGATCAGCTCGGCGTCAGTGATCCGCGGAGCGATTCCGACCGTCGGCCGGTAGGGGTTGAGCTGTGGAGACGCCTTCAACTCGTCGTCGATTCTGACGTAGAGTGCGGTCGCGAGGGTGTCCAGATCGGTGTGCACGGGGCCTCCATGGTCTCGTTGCCTAG
>NZ_JBNCKS010000150.1:0-943 GCF_049841635.1 Micromonospora sp. DT44
TCGACGCGATGGCCGTCTCTCATCTACGCAACACGCCCATCAAGGGCAAGTCGTACACCACTCCCGTGGACGCAACCTAAGCGGGTGCGTCGGGCGTCGTTCGTCTGCAACCAGTTGGCTACCGGCGTGGCGGCAGCATGTGAACCGAGATGGCGCATCTTGAGCGGTGGATCGAACAACTGCTCTCACCCGAGCTGACTCCCCGGAGCTACGCACCGCCATGTCTGTGCGGGCCGACGACATCAACGAGGCCAAACAAGCCTTGCGGAAGTCACTGGCTGACGGAGAACGCCGACTTGAGCGGGTCGAGGACGAGTACGACGCCGAAGAGATCACGAAGGTTGAGTACCGCCGACGCCGAGCCAAGATCATGAAGCAGGTAGACGCCGGCCGGGCAGCACTCGCCAAGGCCACGCGGTCACGAGTCCACACCCGCCTGCCGTCCGGCACCGATCTGCGCAGGATGTGGAACGACAGGGACAACACCTGGAGACGCACCATTCATCAGCTCGGTCATCGAGCGCACTGAGGTATCCCGGCATCCGGCAGGCGTGGCTACCAACCTGACCCCAACCCAAAACGAAGACCCCGAGGCGTTCAGTCAGCGCCTCGACCTCCACCGGGCGCAGGTGCTCCGTCAGCGGGTATTCGTGCAGTGGTGGGCGTGGCCCGTCCTTCCAACAGATGGCCATGCTTGCGATTAAAGACTTTTCTTCGCATGTGCGACTCAACCTTGTGCCTGACTATCTGATGCCACTTCCGCATCCAAGCCGCAGCGCCTGAAAGCGGCCAAAGATACTGCCACACCAGTCCAAAAAGGCCCGGCTCAAGATCAAAAGGGTCAATCACTCCAACCGGGTGCTCACTGAACTGATCTCAACAAGATTCGCGTAGGTATTTGTATTCGAAGTGGGTCAGGTGTAGCGCGGCGGCGACGATGTCA
>NZ_JBNCKS010000151.1:0-939 GCF_049841635.1 Micromonospora sp. DT44
ACAAGATCCCCTACCAACCACGGCCGACAGATCAGGCACCCGTCCCCGCTTGACGAAACCCATAGGGACACCCCCCCGGCACCTCGATGCCCACCTGCTCGTAGCTGTAGTCGGTGTGACGGAAGACGAGCAACCGCCCCTCCCGCACCACATAGCAGAGAACTTTTTCCACCACGACCTTCGCCACCATACGATCTCCGTATCGACATTTAGCAAAACAAGATGGCAGCTCTGCGGATACTGCGCCCTAGCCGCACGGCTCCCAGCAATCAGTATCAGGATGACAATTCACGGACAAGCTAACGAGATCCTATAGATGCGCCAGGTGCGCGGGCCATAAGTCCATGGACGATGAATCTTTTGCCTATCTCGCCGACGGTAGAGGGCGGGGAGTGGTCGACCTTAACCTCCTCCGCCATGCACGCCATTCTCGTCAGTGGACGATGATGAGGTTGGCCATGTCTACCACCGGCCGGTAGCCAAGCGCGGCGTAGATTTTGTTCGAGGTCGGGTTTGCCTGGTCGGTGTACAGGCACACCCGTGCACCGTCGGCCTGGATCCGCCGGGAAACCTCGGCAACCGCGTTGCTGGCCCATCCACGCCCGCGCTGGGCTGGCGGCGTGTACACCGGGCCGATGCGCGCGACCCCGAACGATGGGGGGTTGGCGCCGGTGAGGTGCACCCGATCTCCAGTCCCGTCGACCCAGAACCACAGCTGCCCGGCCCGTAGTCGGCGCAGCAATTCCGCACGGTCGGGCACCTCATGCGCGCTGGCACCGCGTCGGCGGCCCGCCTGTTCGTCGGCGTCGCCCACGAACGCGCCGAACCACTTCATGACCAGCTCTACGTCATCCTCGACCGCTACAGAGGTTGAAAGGCTGATGTCCGTCGGCGTGTCGGCGTGACCGACGTCGATGGGTTTGGTAGGCCTGAGGTATG
>NZ_JBNCKS010000152.1:0-899 GCF_049841635.1 Micromonospora sp. DT44
ATCCGGTAGGTATCGGTATTCGAAATGGGTGAGGTGGAGAGCGGCGCGGACGATGTCGCCGACCTGCCGTGGGCTGGCTGTGCTGTGACGCAGGGTCCGCCAGCGGCCGACGAGGATCGCGAAGCCGCGTTCTCCGAGGCACCGCATGGATCGAAGGACGGCGTTGTAGGTTCGGTTGTCGACGGCGAGCCGGCGGCCGTCGGCGGGTTGCTTGTACGGGGTGTGGATGCCCTGGCCGGCGCCTTCGTAGCCTGAGTCGGCCAGGGTCGGCAGCCGTAGTTCGAAGGCTGCCCAGTAGAGGGCGCCGGTGACGTCCAACCGCTGGGCGCAGGTCAGGTCGTGCAGATGTCCGGGCATCGCGTCCGAGGTCCAGATCGGGAGCCCGTCGGGGCGCATCACCGCCTGAATGTTCGCCCCGAAGTCGCGGTGTTTCCCGGAGTACCACGCGTCGATCGTGTCGCCTTTCACGCTCACGGTGGTCTCGGCGAGGCGGTTGGTGTCGAACAGCTTCCCGTCGAGGATCACGTGCGACCAGCCGTCGGCGGCGACCCGGCGCAGCGCGTCGTGCAGGGTGGGTGTCTGCGCCGTCAGGACCCGCACGGCCTCCGCGACGTACCGGTAGGCCGTAGCCCTCGACACCCCGAACCCCGCCCCGAGGGTGGTCTTGTCCTCACCCTTGCGAAACCACACCAACACCAGGATCGCCTGGTAGAAGCACGTCAGCGCACGGGTTCCCGGTCGGGTGCCCACCGCCCGACGCTCGGCACGAAGCAGCCGCGCCACGTGCTGTACGAGTTCCCTGGGCACGTCGAGCCTGGCAGAATAGGCGATCACGTGGAGCCCTCTCGAAGACTGGATTCTGTCGCAAGAACCTGTCTATCGATGGCTCCACGTCCATA
>NZ_JBNCKS010000153.1:0-869 GCF_049841635.1 Micromonospora sp. DT44
GGGATCTTGCGGCGCAGGCTGGAGCGGGCCAACTCGGCCAGAGTGCGCGGGTCACGCTGCCCGCCGATCAACGCGGCCATCATCAACCTTCCGGACGTGCCGAACAGGTCGCTGACCACGACCGACAGCTTGATCTGCGCGTCTTCGAGCAGCTTCTCCGCCCGCTGGCGTTCCGCCCCGGCCTCGGCGATCAGATCAACCCGGTAGCGGGTCAGGTCCCGCAGCATCCGGATCGGGGCCGGCGGCACGAAACTCGGCCGGATCATCTGACGTTCGGCGACCTTGCACAACCACACCGCGTCCAGCTTGTCGGTCTTCGGCCGACCCGGCAGATGCTTGACGTCGCGGGCGTTGACCAGCCACACCTCGAACCCGTGCGCCTCGAGGAGGTAGAACACCGGCTTCCAGTAGTCACTGGTCGCCTCCATCACCACCCGGGTCACCCCCAAACCGGCCAACCGTTCGGCCAGCCCGATCAGTGAACGGGTCATCGTCGGATAGGTCCGCACCTCCCGCAGCCGCCGTCCAGGCTTGGCCTCGTCCGGAACCCGTGCGCAGCACACCAACGACGCCTTACCAATGTCCAACCCCGCCACACGCGTGATGATCTGCTCTTCGTCCTGCGCCTGTTCCAACAATCGAACCCCTCCCCACCAGCGCGAACATCAGGACGGTCGCCCACGGCAGCCACAGAACGGGTGAATCTAACTCGCGTGCTCGCAGCAACAGTGAAGGGCCCATAACGCGGCTACCAGCGTCCGACTAACCCACGACCTCACACGGACCAAGGAGCAACGACGTCAGCGAGCGACCAACACGATTTTCAGCCCGGAACGGGCCACCTCGCCAGAGGCGACAAGGACTAACCC
>NZ_JBNCKS010000154.1:0-865 GCF_049841635.1 Micromonospora sp. DT44
CAAGGGTTTGACGACCGGGGAGATCAGCGCTCACTTCGCCGAGATTTACGGCGCCTCGGTCAGTAAGGAGACGATTTCCCGGATCACGGACAAGGTGATCGAGGAGATGACCGGCTGGTCGCATCGCTCGTTGGATGAGATTTACGCGGCGGTGTTCATCGACGCGATCGTGGTCAAGGTCAGGGATGGGCAGGTCGCGAACCGGCCGTTCTATGCCGCGATCGGGGTCACTCTCGATGGGGAGAAGGACATCCTCGGGTTGTGGGCCGGCACGGGTGGTGAGGGTGCGAAGTTCTGGATGAGTGTGCTGACCGACCTGCGTAACCGGGGTGTGAAGGACGTGTTCTTTCTCGTCTGCGACGGGTTGAAGGGCCTGCCCGAGGTCGTCACCAACGTGTGGCCGCGCACGGTGGTGCAGACCTGCATCATCCACCTGATCCGCAACACGTTCCGGCTCACCTCGCGGCGGTACTGGGACGAGATCAAGCGGGACATCAAGCCGATCTACACCGCCGTGAACGCCACCGCCGCCCGGGCCGCGTTCGACGACCTCGCGGAGAAGTGGGGCGGCAGGTATCCGGCGGTGATCCGGCTGGGGGACAACGCGTGGGCCGAGTTCATCCCGTTCCTCGACTACGACGTGGAGATCCGCAAGGTCATCTGCTCGACCAACGCGATCGAGTCGCTCAACGCCCGCTACCGGCGGGCCGTGAAGGCCCGCGGCCACTTCCCCAACGAGCTGGCCGCGTTGAAGTGTCTGTACCTGGTGACCCGATCGTTGGACCCCACCGGAGCAGGCCGAACCCGATGGGCGATGCGCTGGAAACCCGCGTTGAACGCCTTCGCCATCACCTTCAGCGACCGC
>NZ_JBNCKS010000155.1:0-847 GCF_049841635.1 Micromonospora sp. DT44
GAGGCGGCGGAGCATGCCGCCGAGGGCGGCCCATCGGATCATGGCCTCGGACGTTGCGCGGTGGGTTTCGTAGTCGCGGGCCAGGCGGCGGTGGGCGGTGATCCGGGCCAGGGTTCGCTCCACGACCCAGCGACGGGGGTGCACGACGAACCCGCGTTGGTCGGCGGGTTTGCGGACGATCTCGACGGTGGTGCGGAGCAGGTCGCGGGCCCAGTCGACGAGGCGGCCTGCGAAGCCGGTGTCGGCGAAGACGTGCCGGATGGGGGTGGCCGCGTAGGTGGCCAGTAGTGCGCCTTTGGCGCTGTCGCGGTCTTGCCGGGACGCGGCCAGGACCCAGACGGTGACCAGGAGTCCGAGGGTGTCGGTGACGATGAACCGTTTCCGGCCGTTGATCTTCTTCCCGGCGTCGTAGCCGCGGGAGTTCCGCGGCACGGTGTCGGCGCCTTTGACGCTCTGCGAGTCGATGATCCCCGCCGTTGGCTCGGGCTCGCGGCCGTGAGCCACCCGGATCTGCTCCCGTAGCTCGGTTAGGATCCGCTCGGTCACACCCCGCCGGTTCAGCCGTGCGAAGTGCGCGTACACGGTCTGCCACGGCGGGAAATCGACCGGCAGGTACCGCCACGCGCAACCGCTGCGCACCACGTACAAGATGGCGTCGATGATCGCCCGACGGGCGTGTTTTTCTGGTCTGCCCATCCACTGCGGGGACGGCAGCATCGGCTCGATGATCTCCCACTCGGCGTCGGTCAGGTCAGAGGGGTACCGCCGCACTCGATCCATGCCTGTCTACCGACCGAGTTACATCCATCGACCGGACCCGTTGTGCGACACGCCCGACCGACCCTGA
>NZ_JBNCKS010000156.1:0-802 GCF_049841635.1 Micromonospora sp. DT44
GGTAGGCCTGAGGTATGAGGTATCCGGCTGGTGGTGGGATGAACGCGGCAGCCCGGGTCCGGCGTGAGAAGGTCCGGATCCAGGCCGCGTCCATGTTCGAGAGGTCTGTACCGACCGCGCAGATCGCTTCTGAGCTGCGGGTTTCTGAGAAGTCGGTGCGTCTGTGGCGGCGGCAGTGGACTGCTGGCGGAACGCAGGCTCTGGCGTCGGCCGGGCCGGGCGGTTCGGACTGCAAACTCTCGGTTGAGCAGCTGAAACAGCTGGCTCAGATGCTCGATGAAGGGCCGATCGTGCACGGCTGGGACGATGCCCGCTGGACCCTCGCGCGGGTGGCCGAGGTGATCGAGCGCCGTTTCGGCGTCTCCTACACGCTGCGCGGGGTGTCCTATCTGCTGCATCGCATCGGGTACAGCCAGCAGGTTCCCACTCGTCGGGCGATCGAACGCGATCCCGAAGCGATCGCCGGTTGGCATCGCGGGCGGTGGCCGTCGGTAAGAGGTTAGCGGCGGCGCAAGGGGCCTGGATCTGCTTTCAGGACGAGGCAGGCCAGGTCATGCGACCGCCGGTGGCCAAGACGTGGGCCCGGCGCGGGCACACGCCGGTCATCGAGGTGTCCGGCAAGGGCTCCGGCCGGGTTTCGATCGCGGGCCTGGTCTGCCTCAAGCCCGGACAGCGAGGCCGGTTGATGTGGCGCACCCGGCTGCACCGTGGTCGTACAGGCGAACGCGGTAGCTTCAGCGAGGACGACTACATCGCCTTCCTCGACCAGGCCCACCAGCGTCTGCAGGCACCGATGGTGCTG
>NZ_JBNCKS010000157.1:0-793 GCF_049841635.1 Micromonospora sp. DT44
CGACGCGATGGCCGTCTCTCATCTACGCAACACGCCCATCAAGGGCAAGTCGTACACCACTCCCGTGGACGCAACCCTTTGATCAACTTCTGTGTCTTGTCGGTGGCGCTGGTCGCGTGCTCCTTGAGATCGTCGGCTTTCCGCAGCGAGCGCGTGACCCATCCTCGCGCCCTGTCGCGAGCATGATCTCGACGATCGCTGTCCGTCAGCAGGTCGTCCCCGCCAGGCAGCCCGGAGGGGGCTGCCGCCGGTCGCGGTGCCGAGCCAGGTGCGATGACGTTCAGGAAGTCGGCGACGTTCCGGGCGGCGTCACTGCTCAACCGAGCGATCCGACGAGCCTTGTCGGCACCGGTGCGGCTCTGACCTACCGCCGCGCGCAGCCTGGGATGATCGGTGCCCCTCCCGACCGTGACGTACCGGGTGTGCCCCTCGGTGACGTCCGATGCGGCGCGGGCCGCCTGCACCGCGATTGCGTCAAGGCGGTCGATCGTGGACCGGAGTTGGGCCACGACCTGACCGAGCAGGTCGCTCATCCCAGCGCCCTGCGGAACTCGTCAGCGCTCTCCTGGGCGGAGGTGATGACCCGCAGGGTCAGCGTCACCTCGCGTATCGCCTCGGAGACGGCCTTGCGCGCCTTCTCGGCCTCTTCTCGCCGGCTGTCGTGCATGGTGGGAAGCATGGTCCCCGCGGCCTCGTCCAGGGATGTGCCGATGCTCTTGTCAACGCCGGCTGAAGGTTGACCCCTCTGTTCCGGGCGGGTTCCAGTACTTGTCGCAACACAGCTGATCATGTG
>NZ_JBNCKS010000158.1:0-714 GCF_049841635.1 Micromonospora sp. DT44
CGCTGGAAAGTGCTGCGCCACACCACGGCCAGCCCACGCCGGATCGGTGACATCGTCGCCGCCGCGCTACACCTGACTCACTTCGAATACAAATACCTACGCGAATCTTGTTGAGATCAGTTCAGTGTTCACCTTTAAGGGCGACACTTTCCGCCGCATCGAGGGCTCTCCCACCCTCTCCCTGTCGTACTGGTTGAACGACGCGCTGAGCGACACAACCCGGGGACGAAGGATCATCCGCAACCTCACCGCTCCCTGCCCAGCGCATGAGTACCGGCGTAATCCCGCCAGTTGAAGGAGTCTCAGACCATGCGGGAAGGGTATTAGGACTGGTCAGGAGTCCTCTTACGTTGGGCTCGCTCCACTACGGAGCGTGATCACCGAGGAGGACACCATGACCGAACCGACCACGCCTGCTACCACCACCGCGAAGGCCACGGAGGCCGCCACCCGCAAGACCCCGGCCAAGAAGGCCACCGCGGCTAAGCCCGAGTTCGCGCCGAAGGTTGGAGAAAACGGCCGCCTGAACCACGCGGAGTGTGGACACCCGCGCGACCTCAAGGGCCGGGCTGCGTGCCGGGCCAACCACGCGAAGGCGGCGAAGTGAGCACCGACATGCTCGCCGCGTTCGATCGGCTTGAGATACCCCCGCTTTCATGGAGCTTCTTGACCATGGTCTGATGGCCGTGGGGGAGGAAGTCGTCCGTGGCAGCA
>NZ_JBNCKS010000159.1:0-702 GCF_049841635.1 Micromonospora sp. DT44
GACCTGCGGGAAGCGCTGACCGGTCACTTCACGGATCATCACGCGTTCCTGCTGGGCAAGATGATCACGCGGGTCGAACAGGTCGAGGCCGACATCCGCGAGGTCGACGCCCGGATCGAGGCGCACCTGGCCCCTTTCGCCCCAGCGGCGACCCGCCTGCGTGACATCCCCGGCATCGGCCCGGCCGCCGCTGCCACGATCATCGCCGAGATCGGCGTGGACATGACCCGCTTCCCCACCCCGGCCCACCTGGCCGGCTGGGCCAAGTTCGCCCCCGGCGTCAAGGAATCCGCCGGCCGCCGCAAAGGCACCGGGTCAACCGGGCACGGCAACCGCTACCTCGCCCGCGTCCTCGGACAGATCGCGGTATCCGCCGCCCGCACCGACACGTTCCTCGGCGAACGCTACCGGCGCATCGCCCGACGACGCGGCGCCAAACGCGCGATCGTCGCGGTCGGCCGCTCGATCCTGACGATCATCTGGCACCTGCTGTCCGACCCCGCAACCGGCTTCCGTGACCTCGGCGCCGACTTCTACCTCAGCCGCACCGACACCGAACGCCGCAAACGCAACCACATCCATCAACTCGAAGCCCTCGGCTACCGCGTCACCCTCGACCTCGCCGCCTAGCCACCGCTACACCACAACCCATCCCACGCCGCTTCGCGACGCGGGATGCTGCCGCGTGTCTACGCACGGTTC
>NZ_JBNCKS010000160.1:0-682 GCF_049841635.1 Micromonospora sp. DT44
AGATGGGCTCGGCCAGCCAGAACACCATGAACAGCGGCACCGTCGCACCGACCCTGTTCTACTTCGCGCCCAAGAACATCTGGGTCCTGGCCTACCAGTGGGGCGGCACCGCGTTCTCCTACCGCACCTCCACCGACCCCACCAACGCCAACGGCTGGTCCGCCGCCCAAACCCTGTTCACCGGCAGCATCACCGGCCCCGGCACCGGCCCCATCGACCAGACCCTCATCGCCGACGACCAGAACATGTACCTCTTCTTCGCCGGCGACAACGGCAAGATCTACCGCGCCAGCATGCCCATCGGGAACTTCCCCAGCAGCTTCGGCTCCACCTACACCACCATCATGAGCGACACCACCAACAACCTCTTCGAAGCACCCCAGGTCTACAAACTCCGCGGCCAGAACCGCTACCTCATGATCGTCGAAGCCATCGGCGGCCAAGGCCGCTACTTCCGCTCCTTCACCGCCACCAGCCTCAACGGCACCTGGACCCCCCAGGCCGCCACCGAAAGCAACCCCTTCGCCGGCAAAGCCAACAGCGGCGCCACCTGGACCAACGACATCAGCCACGGCGAACTGATCCGCACCAGCGCCGACCAGACCTTCACCGTCGACCCCTGCAACCTCCAACTGCTCTACCAAGGCCGATCGCCCTCCTCCAACGGCGTCGACTACGGCCT
>NZ_JBNCKS010000161.1:0-654 GCF_049841635.1 Micromonospora sp. DT44
TCGTGCGGGTTCAGGTGGTACAGGTCGCGCATCGCCTCGTACAGCAGCCCGGCCAGGTAGATCGACAGGCTCGGCATTGAGTTTTCGTACTCGGCCTTCAACATGAGCCGCGCCGTCGCGCACGGCCACGGCTGACCGTCGGCGCGGCACGCCCAGTGCGGCCGTAACGGCGTGTGCGGCGGGCCCTGGCGATGCTGACGCGGACGGTCCTCGGCCGGTCCCCGCTCAGGGACGGAAACCTGCGTAGATATCACTTCCGACCCCCGCTCGCCCGGAACTCCTGCGCTGGGCACAGGTGACCTATTCGCCCGATCTCGTTCACACGGAACGCCTCGGTATGCGACGTGACCCAGGCCGGAAGTCGCGGGGCAGGCCGCGGGGCAGGGCCACGCACAGGCACTTTCGGAGCGGGTTCGCTGCGCCAGAACACGAAGCGCACGGTGCCTCCTTCGCGCTGTCGTCGGAGAGGGCCGCCCCCGTGTTTACTCGCCGGACAGGGGCGGCCCCGGGTACGAACGCGTCCGCCGGGTTCGGGTCCTCCACCGGCCGCACCGTCTGGTGACACTCTGTTCCGTGACGGCCTAGATGATCGATTCCAAGGGATGTGGGACCGCAAGTAGACGCGAGGGCGTCCATGATCGGCGTTGTCTAGGC
>NZ_JBNCKS010000162.1:0-609 GCF_049841635.1 Micromonospora sp. DT44
TCTACGGCGTTGCGCGACGCTGACAGCAAGGGCCCTCGGCGAGGGTTGTAGGTCGTGACACACGACAACCCGCCCGCCGAGGGCCACGCTCTGGTCTACCAGGTCCATCTGCCCGTGTCGACGAAGTCGTTAACTCTGATCACTCAAGCGATGCGTCAGTATCGCCGCCGTGTCGGCTCGCGATGGCGCAAACTGCCCGAGCAGCAGGTCGCCTTGATCGTGCTGGCCGCGCTGCGCCATGATCAGCGTCCCGCCGACCTCGCCACCGCCTACGGCGTGTCGCATCACAGCGTGCGCCGCTGGATACGGCAAGCCATCGCCACCCTCGCCGCGATGGCCCCTCGCCTGGACCGGGTCCTCACCCGCGCCGCACGCACCAACGGTCAGGACCCGCTGCTCTTCGACGGCACCTGCCTGCCCGTGCACCGCCCCGCTCAGCGCACCGAACGACGCCTGTGGTGCGGCAAACACAAAGCTCACCACCTACGCGTGCTCACCCTCACCGACCACCACGGCCGGCTGCTCTGGATCTCCGCCGCCTCCGGCGCCCGCACCCACGAAGCCACCCAAGCCAAACGCCTGCACCTACCCGCCCGACTACGCCACCAC
>NZ_JBNCKS010000163.1:0-594 GCF_049841635.1 Micromonospora sp. DT44
TGTCGTTGCAGATGTCGCGTAGGTCCTGGCTGAAGCCGGTGCCGCCGATGAGCACCCGGCCGGGCGGGGCCGAGTAGTGGTAGGTGAGCCAGTTGGCCGCGACGGTGCGCCACTCGGTCGAGCTGTAGCCGTGTGGCTCGTTCATCGGCTCGAAGTAGACGTTGGCGTTCGAGCCGTATGTGTTGGTCACGGTGGACCACATCGCGTTCCACGCGGCGAGGTTCGTGATCCTGCCGCCGGAGGCCGCGCCGTCCTCCCAGTAGGCGAGGATGACCTTGAACCCGCGGGCGGTGGCGGCGTCGATGGCGCCGCGATACGCCTCCCACCAGGCCGTTCCGACGGTGTGGGTGTTGATGGGCAGCCGGACGGTGTTGACACCGAGGGTGGACGCCATGTCGTCGTAGAGGGCGTTGGCCTTGGCCCGCACGGTGGCGTTGCTGTCGGACATGCTCAGGCCCTGCACGACGAGGGGGCCGGTGCTGAAGTTGTCACCCAACACCGCCCAGTTCATGCCCCGGAACTGACTGGTGGCGGCAGCGGCCGGCCCGGGACGGACCGCGATGCCGCCGACCATCGCCGTCAACACGGCCACCA
>NZ_JBNCKS010000164.1:0-593 GCF_049841635.1 Micromonospora sp. DT44
GTACGTCGGGGTTCCTGATGATGGGATGCGTGCCGCGTCGGGTTGCCAACTGGTGGTGTTGCTCATGGAGTCCGTCTGTGCCGTTGTGTAGCTGATGGCTCGCTGGTCGACGCTGCTGTTGCCGTACTGGATGGTTGGTGCGGCGGCGGTGTGGGCATAGCTCGGGCCGGCGGGGTTGAAGGCGGGACCTGCGCTGTTGGCGTATTGGGTGTAGGTGGACTCGTAAGAGGGCGCGTAGGGGGGCGCGTTGGGGGGCGCGTTGGGGGGCGCGTAGGGGGGCGGCTCGTTGACGCCGTAGGACGCGGTCGTGTCGTTTTGAGCCGGGTACTGACTGACCGCGTGCAAGGGGTAGGGGTCCTGGGGCGTGAATGATGACTGCGCCGCGACCGAATAAAGGTTGGTGTTCTGGAACATCAGGTCTGATCCGGTGGCGGGTGAAACGGCGTAGTACGGGCGTGCTGGGTCGTGGGCGTGCGGCCCGGAGGGCGCCGAGTAGGAACGGGCGGGGCTGCCTGGGGCGGGCAGCCGGTTGTGTGGCAGGTCGACGACCTGTTCGTCCTGGTGCGCCTCGACCGGCACTCTCGATCTCCATC
>NZ_JBNCKS010000165.1:0-588 GCF_049841635.1 Micromonospora sp. DT44
CCCATCTCCTTGGCCATCGCGTCCACGCTGATGTCCTTGCCCTGCACACTCAGGGCGTTACGGGTAGCGGCCGGGCCGCAGTAGTAGAAGTTCGGCTGCGCCTCGTAACGCACACCCAGCTGACGCTCACCGTGACCCTTACGCTCGGACTGGCCCTGGCTGGTCGGCTTGGCGGTGCTCTCAGCGGCGAACGCGGTCGTAACCGGACCGGCGATAGCCCCACCGGTGAACGCGAGACCAGCAGCGGTCAAAGCAGTCTTACGAATCAGATCGGTACGCATAATGGCGTGCTCCTCTGCTACATCGGGGGAAAACGCACACGGCACACGGGGATGCGCTGTGCGGGAAGAAAGTCTTTGGGGGGACCAGGCCCGGCGACCCAGCCGGGCCTGCTCGGGGGTGTCCCGGAAGGGGGTGCAACGGCCCGTGCCAGCGGATCATTCCCGCCGGAGGACCGAGGGTGGCCGGTGGTGCTCGGCCGTGCGGGGGATGTAACGACGCCGACCCGGCGGGTGTTCCCAGGCCCAGCCAACATGGTGCTCGGCGGTGCGGGGGATGTAACGACACCGGCCCGGCGGGTGTTCCCGG
>NZ_JBNCKS010000166.1:0-581 GCF_049841635.1 Micromonospora sp. DT44
CGTAGGAATACTCCCCACCGGCCGGCTGCTGCACAGACCCCATCACCCCCTGCGGAAACCACTCCCACCCGGCACCCTCGTACGGCCCCCCATAACCAGCCGAATACCCCACCCCCTCAGGGACCCGCTCCCCATAAACCCCCGACACCACATTCGCAGCCTCAGAAACAAGCGCCGACACCTCCCGCCCCTTATCACCTCCCCTTCGCCCACCTCCGCGCCTGGGCGCGACCGCTCTCGCCACGTCGCCGATCGCTCCGCAACCCTCCAAAAAATCCTTCAGATCATCGGGCATGCTCTCCGGAACAGTCCTGCCCTCCCGCAGCCAATTATGAAGGTCTTGTCCGAGGTGTACCATAATCCCGTTGGTGGCCTCCCTCTCGTATGTTTTCGGGGGGATTGTCAGCAGATTTTTCTCGCGATCTCCGTAGTATCCTCGTGCTATTTCGGCGAACGCCTCCCACCTAGCGTCACTACTGGACTTAGCAGCGCTGGACACAGCCTCCCTCGCCACGTCGCCGATCGCTCCGCGACCCTCCAAAAAATCCTTCAGATCCTTGGGCATACTCTTCGGAACAGTC
>NZ_JBNCKS010000167.1:0-575 GCF_049841635.1 Micromonospora sp. DT44
GTTCTTGGGCGCGAAGTAGAACAGGGTCGGTGCGACGGTGCCGCTGTTCATGGTGTTCTGGCTGGCCGAGCCCATCTGGGACCAGTTGGTGAACAGGCCGAAGTTCATCGAGCCCCAGGACGATCCGAAGTCGTGGGTGGTGGCGTAGACGAGCTGCTGGCCGTTGTAGGGGGCGACGGTGAAGTCCTTGAGTGACACCCAGCCCGACTTCGGCTGCGCCAACGCCCCGGTGGACGACCAGCGGTACGACGACGGCAGGTCACAGGTGCCACCCGGGGGCGGCGTGGTGGGCGGCGGCGTGGTCGGGTTACCACCGCCGTCGACGCGGACGAGCTGCCACTGCTGGTTGGTGCCGTTCCAGTCGTCGTACTGCACGATGTTGCCGCCGTCGGCCGTCGAGGCGCCCTGCACCTCCATGACCTTGTTGCTGTTGCGGTTGATCAACCGCACGTAGCCACTGTCCGAGTCGGCCAGGCGGAACTGCTGGTTGGTGCCGTTGTTGTCGGACCACTGCACGATCGCCCCACCATTGGCGGTCGAACGGCCGGAAACGTCCAACACCTTGCCCGACAACC
>NZ_JBNCKS010000168.1:0-544 GCF_049841635.1 Micromonospora sp. DT44
CGCCGCAGCGTGTGCGGCAGGGTGCGGGCCGCGTCAGCGATGACATAGGCATCACGGGCATCGGTCTTCGCGCTGCCGGGATGCAGATCAGCGATCCGGCGCATCGCCAAGCCAGGCAGGTAGGCCACCTGATGCCCGCATGCCCGAGCCACCGCGACCGGCAAGGCGCCGATCGAGGCCGGCTGGTCGACCACCACCAACACCGTGCCGTGACGGGCGAGTTTGTCGAACAACTGCCGCAGCCGGACTTCGGTATTCGGCAACGGCGCGTCGTGCAGCCGATTGCCGTCCGGGGCCAACCCGACCGCGTGGTGATCACCCTTACCGACATCCAAGCCCAGGAAGACGCCATATCCGTCGCGCACCAGACCCGCCTCCACGCATCGCATCGTGGCCTCGGCCGCAGTCAGGGGCGTCGGACTGCCGGCAGCCACGTTACGACGAGACCTACCCCAACACGGGTGGCCGTGTCCCTATCAGCGGTCCGCCGACGCCACCCGACCCGGCGACAACACCCCCCGGATCATCCGAACGACAGGGGCAG
>NZ_JBNCKS010000169.1:0-532 GCF_049841635.1 Micromonospora sp. DT44
GATTTTCTTGGCGATCTCCGTAGTATTCTCGTGCTATTTCGGCGAACGCCTCCCACCTAGCGTCACTACTGAACTTGATGGGCGCGACCGCCTTCGCCAGAACGCCGATCGCTCCGCAACCCTCCAAAAAATCCCTCACGTACTGGGGCATGTCACCGGGAATCCGCCTGCCCTCCTCCCGCCAATTATGAAGATTTTTTCCGAGGTGTACCACAATCCCGTTGGTGGTCTTCCTATTGTATGTTCGCGGGGGGAGTGTCAGCAGATTTCTTTGGCCATCTTTGTAGTAGTCTCGTGCTATCTCGTCGAACGCTACCCACTCTTCTTCGGTCCTCTTCTTATAACCCATGAGACGTCCTCTCTGTTCTTTCAGCGCGGCTGGGACTCGGTGACTCAGAAGTGCGGCCGACGTACGTGACGTGGCCGCCGGCAACCACCATGGGCTCGGTTATAATCCTGGAGCCCCCCTATGTGTGCCGGGTGCCCACCGGAAGTGGTCGGCGGGTGGCGGGCTCCCGCTGTTGTCGTAGTG
>NZ_JBNCKS010000170.1:0-524 GCF_049841635.1 Micromonospora sp. DT44
ACATCGCCCGACAGCTCTACCGCACCATCACCACCCACCACCGCACCTCTTGACAACCCCACTCACAGATCGGCGCGATGGGCGAGGTGTTCGGGGCCCGGCCCTCGCGTCCTGCGTCCTCCGGCGTCCCGCCCCTCTCGGGTGCACGCCTGCGCCTCTGGCGCTGTCGCGCCGCCCCCGGCCTGCGCTCCGCGTCCGCACGCCCGCGCAAGATCTACACAACTTCGGGGATGTTGCTGTCTCCGGGACGCGGAGACAGCAACATCCCCGAAGTTGCGCCGATCTTGACGAGGGCCGAGGGCCGAGGGCCGGGGGGCGAGGGCCGGGGGCGAGGGCCGG
Organism: Micromonospora sp. DT44; assembly: GCF_049841635.1. NCBI lineage: Bacteria > Bacillati > Actinomycetota > Actinomycetes > Micromonosporales > Micromonosporaceae > Micromonospora > Micromonospora sp. DT44. The sequence goes on from NZ_JBNCKS010000170.1 coordinate 340, forward strand.
GGGCGAGGGCCGGGGGGGCGAGCGGGCGCGCGAGGACGGGCGGGCGTCGCGACCGAGCCGGCGCGGCGGCCGGAGCGCCCCGCAGGGCTCATGGTCACGCTCGAACCATGAGCTTGTCTCATCCTGTTTGGGCTGTTCAGGAGTGGTTGACAGGTCTTGTTGGTGTGGTGGGGTGCTGGTGGGTG
>NZ_JBNCKS010000171.1:0-479 GCF_049841635.1 Micromonospora sp. DT44
AGGACCGTCCGGTATTACCGATTCACCCGTGTCATGCCGAATCAGCAGCCGTTCCTTGCTGAGATCAGTTCACTGCGCCCCGCCGCCCTGCCCTCCTTGGCTTGATCCGGGTGGTGGGCTGCGTATCAGGGTTCCTGGCGGCTCCGAGCCCCCAGAAGACGCTTAAAGCCTTGACATCTACAGATACGTCCTTCGAGTGTTCGTTCGTCGGCACCCTGATGTCCGTGGGCGAGTGCGCGTCGACCACTTTGTCCCGAAGGACAGGGTGGGCGTGTGGGATGGGTGGATTACTGTTTGTTCGCTGGCTCACGATCGACCTCGCTGCGGCGAGGGTGAGGATGTCCGTGACGGGACCGTCGGTGATCCCGTATTGCCGGAAGGTGTCCTCGGGCGCCGGATGGTGCTACAGAGGTTGAAAGGCCAAGGTTCGAGCTATCTCGGTGGTTCGGGTTCGAGGGTCATGCCGGTGCTGGCGAGGA
>NZ_JBNCKS010000172.1:0-476 GCF_049841635.1 Micromonospora sp. DT44
TCTACCGACCGAGTTACATCCATCGACCGGACCCGTTGTGCGACACGCCCGACCGACCCTGAAACCAAACGCGCTCTGAGTCACCGAGTCCCGGCCGCTGAAAGAACAGAGAGGACGTCTCATGGTTAATAAGAAGAGAACCGAAGAAGAGTGGGTAGCGTTCGACGAGATAGCACGAGACTACTACAAAGATGGCCCAAAAAATCTGCTGACACTCCCCTCGAAAAAATACGAGAGGGAGGCCACCAACGGGATTATGGTACACCTCGGAAAAGATCTTCGTGGTTGGCGGCGGCAGGGCAAGACTGTTCCGAAGAGCATGCCCAAGGATCTGAAGAATTTTTTGGAGGGTTGCGGAGCGATCGGCGACGTGGCGAGGGCGGTCGTGTCCAGCGCTGTTAAGTCCAGTAGTGACGCTAGGTGGGAGGCGTTCGGCGAGATAGCACGAGAATACTACGGAGATGGCCAAAGAAATC
>NZ_JBNCKS010000173.1:0-454 GCF_049841635.1 Micromonospora sp. DT44
ACCGTTGCGACGACAGCTCGAATCCGCCCTGGAACCCGCCCGGAACCACGGGGTCAGTTTTCACGCGGCGTCGACAGGCGGTCATCTCACAACGCGTTGCGGGATATTGGGTGTGATGGCAGAGCGATAGGCAGGAAATGCCGTTGGCGCTCTTCAGGCCGGACATGGCCGCGCATCACCAACCTCGCGACGGACACCCGATCACGAACATAGTTTAGCCACGAAAGCACCCTGGCCGGCTTGCAGGATGTGTGCAGCGTTCAGCGGTATCCAGAAGCACTCGAAGCGGGTGGGCTTCCCGATACCGTCGTGGTCTTCCTGGCTCGCCCACCGCTCAGGCGCGTGCCCTACGAGTTTCAACTGAAAGACGTGACGGTACTGACGTGATCTCAACAAGAATCCGGTAGGTATCGGTATTCGAAATGGGTGAGGTGGAGAGCGGCGCGGACGATGT
>NZ_JBNCKS010000174.1:0-446 GCF_049841635.1 Micromonospora sp. DT44
GCCCCGCGCCCCGCGCCCCGCGCCCCGCGCCCCGCGCCCCGCGCCCCGCGCCCCGCGCCCAAGATCCTCACAACTTCCCCGATGTTGCTGCCTCCGACACGCTCGAGACAGCAACAACCCCGATGTTGCGCGGATCTTGGCGACGAGCGGTCGGGCGAGGGTCCGTTGGTGGTGTCACGGGTCCTTTGGAGCTGATGTCGTAGACGAATCAGTGTGCGCCCGGCTGGGACCAGGCGCGACCAAGCGCGCGAGGCAGGACCAGGCGCGCCCGAGGCGCGACCAAGGCGCGACCGAGGCGGGACCAGGCGCGACCAGGCGCGACCGAGGCGGGACCAAGTGCACCCGCGGCGGCGATCTCGGGGAAACAGCCCCTAGATGATCGATTCCAAGGGATGTGGGACCGCAAGTAGACGCGAGGGCGTCCATGATCGGCGTTGTCTAGGCAA
>NZ_JBNCKS010000175.1:0-428 GCF_049841635.1 Micromonospora sp. DT44
CAGAGGACACCGCCGACGCGTTTGAGGGCCTGCTTTCATCGGGTTCTGCCTGCTCCGGTGGGTCCAGCGACCGGGTCACCAGGTACAGACACTCATCCGGAACTTCGCGTGCCCTCACCACCCGTGCCGGCCCACAACCCGAGGATGTCCGTCTACCCGCCGAGAGTGACCCCGATCGCGGCACAGAACGGCCGGTTCGCGACCTGCCCATCGCGGACTCTTTGGTGACCGGGGCGCCGTAGATCTCGGCGAAGTGCGCGCTGGTCCCTCCGGTCGTGAGGCCTCTGGCTTCGACGGTGGCGCCATTGTGGAGGTTGCCCGACTCCACCCGAGCCGACTCATGTTTCTCATAGCCGGGGTGCTCGGTCATCTCCTCGTTCAAACGCGGTCTTCAGGACCGTCTTGGTCAACTGCCTGAGCAGTCCGTC
>NZ_JBNCKS010000176.1:0-415 GCF_049841635.1 Micromonospora sp. DT44
GCGATCTCCGTAGTATTCTCGTGCTATTTCGGCGAACGCCTCCCACCTAGCGTCTCTACTGACCTTGGCAGCGCTGGGCGCGACCGCCTTCGCCACGTCGCAGATCGCTCCGCAACCCTCCAAAAAATCCTTCAGATCCTTGGGCATGTCACTGGGAATCTTCCTGCCCTCCTGCCGCCAATTATGAAGATTTTTTCCGAGGTGTACCACAATCCCGTTGGTGGCCTCCCTCTCGTATGTTTGCAAGGGGGCTGGCAGCAGATTTCCTTGGCCATCTTTGTAGTAGTCTCGTGCTATCTCGTCGAACGCTACCCAGTCTTCTTCGGTCCTCTTATAACCCATGAGACGTCCTCTCTGTTCTTTCAGCGCGGCTGGGACTCGGACTCAGAAGTGTGGCCGACGTACGTGACGTGGC
>NZ_JBNCKS010000177.1:0-401 GCF_049841635.1 Micromonospora sp. DT44
TAGTAGGCGGACCGGGAGACCTTGAGTAGCTCGCACGCGCGCTTGACGTTGTGCTTGCCGGCTTGCTCCGCCTCGATGAACGGGTACACGTTCACCGGGTCTCCTTCGCGAAGAAAGCCGTTGCCCGCTTCAAAATATCGACGTCTTCACGCAGCCGGCGGTTCTCACGCCGAAGCTGCGCGAGTTCGTCTCGCTCATCCGAGGTCAGCCCGTCAGTACGGGCGCCCCTGTCGAGTTCGGCCTGCTTGACCCAGTCACGCACCGCGGTCTCGGTCAAGTCGAAATCCTGGCTGACCTGCCTCACCGTGCGGTCACCACGTTGACACAACTCGACGATCTCGGCCTTGAACTGCGCCGTGAACGACCGCCGAGGCCGTGACCGCTTCTTCCCCACGTTCTCC
>NZ_JBNCKS010000178.1:0-395 GCF_049841635.1 Micromonospora sp. DT44
GAGCGACCAACACGATTTTCAGCCCGGAACGGGCCACCTCGCCAGAGGCGACAAGGACTAACCCCCACGCCCCGCCCCTGCCCTGCCCTGCCCTGCCCGGCCCGCCCCGGCCCGCCCCGGCCCGCCCCGGCCCGCCCCGGCGATCATGTAGTTGTGGTGCCGGGTTGGGCACCTTTAGGGAGACTTTGTCCCCCACCACAAGTCCATGATCGACCCAGACTGGGCCGTCCGGGGCGGTCCGGCGGCGGGGCGGGGCGGAGCGACGGCGGGGCGGCGGGGGCGGCTCGCTTTCGGCGGTGTCGCGTCTACGCTCCCCCGCCGCGCCGATCTGTGAGTGGGGTTGTCAAGAGGTGCGGTGGTGGGTGGTGATGGTGCGGTAGAGCTGTCGGGCGATG
>NZ_JBNCKS010000179.1:0-394 GCF_049841635.1 Micromonospora sp. DT44
CATTAGACGGGCGTCGGCGACGCCCGGGTTGTCGATGACCACCTGATAGGACGCCGGGGTGAACACTCGCAGCAAGTAGGCGGGTAGGTCAATTCGCCGAGCTGCCGCGGACATCGGGTCGGCACCACCGGGGGCAAGATCAGGATGCTTTCCCAGGAAATATTTCGCGCCCTCCAACTCCAGTGTGTAGTAGCCGGGGGGGAGCCCGTGCGACTTGGCAAAGTCACCCAACACTGTCCACCTCAACTGACTGAAGTTACGGTTGCGACGTCCAAGTCGGCCCGACTTGTGTGCCCAGTGCATCGCGATGGTGGGATCGGCGAGGCCCGGGTTATCGATGATCTGCTGGTAGGCCATCGGCGTATAAACGGGGGCGGGTCGTTTGGGCATGCTT
>NZ_JBNCKS010000180.1:0-394 GCF_049841635.1 Micromonospora sp. DT44
AAGCATGCCCAAACGACCCGCCCCCGTTTATACGCCGATGGCCTACCAGCAGATCATCGATAACCCGGGCCTCGCCGGTGTCAGGCTCGCGATGCACTGGGCACACAAGTCGGGCCGACTTGGACGTGGCAGCAGTAACCACAGTGCGTTGAGCGGGGCAGTGTTGGGTGACTTTGCCCAGTCGCACGGGCTCCCCCCCGGCTACTACACACTGGAGTTGGAGGGCGCGAAATTTTTCCTGGGTAGGCATCCTGATCTTGCCCCCGGTGGTGCCGACCGGATGTCCGCGGCAGCTCGGCGAATTGACCCACCCGCCGACTTGCTGCGAGTGTTCACCCCGGCGTCCTATCAGGTGGTCATCGACAACCCGGGCGTCGCCGACGCCCGTCTAATG
>NZ_JBNCKS010000181.1:0-376 GCF_049841635.1 Micromonospora sp. DT44
TGCCTAGACAACGCCGATCATGGACGCCCTCGCGTCTACTTGCGGTCCCACATCCCTTGGAATCGATCATCTAGCTGTTGGCTCCCTTGTCATAGCAACCCTACACGTAGCCTAGCTACATATTAATACTACTACGCCACGTAGTAATAAAGACCGCACTGCTCCCAAGATCACCGCAGGCCCTCAGGCCCCCGCGATCTTGCACTTTCTGTGGTCACAAAAAGGGCTTAACCGCCCGTATCAACAACAGGAAGTGCAAGATCGGCGCGAACTTGGGGCGGGAGGCGCGGGGCGCGGGGGTGGGGGTTAGTCCTTGTCGCCTCTGGCGAGGTGGCCCGTTCCGGGCTGAAAATCGTGTTGGTCGCTCGCTGACGTC
>NZ_JBNCKS010000182.1:0-357 GCF_049841635.1 Micromonospora sp. DT44
GTAGTGACGCTAGGTGGGAGGCGTTCGGCGAGATAGCACGAGAATACTACGGAGATGGCCAAAAAAATCTGCTGACAATCGCCCCGAGAACATACGAGAGGAAGGCCACCAACGGGATTATGGTACGCCTCGGACAAGACCTTTATGATTGGCTGCGGGAGGGCAGGACTGTTCCGAAGAGCATGCCCGATGATCTGAGGGATTTTTTGGAGGATTGCGGAGCGATCGGCGTTCTGGCGAAAGCGGTCATGTCCGCGCCCAGAGGTGGGCGAAGGGGAAATGATAAGGGGCGGGAGGTGTCGGCGCTTGTTTCTGAGGCTGCGAATGTGGTGTCGGGGGTTTATGGGGAGCGGGTCC
>NZ_JBNCKS010000183.1:0-352 GCF_049841635.1 Micromonospora sp. DT44
CGCCTCCCACCTAGCGTCACTACTGAACTTGGCAGCGCTGGGCGCGACCGCCTTCGCCACGTCGCCGATCGCTCCGCGACCCTCCAAAAAATCCTTCAGATCCTCGGGCATGTCACCGGGAATCCGCCTGCCCTCCCGCAGCCAATTATAAAGGTCTCGTCCGAGGTGTACCACAATCCCGTTGGTGGCCTGCCTCTCGTATGTTTGCGAGGGGGCTGGCAGCAGATTTTTTTGGCCATCTTTGTAGTAGTCTCGTGCTATCTCGTCGAACGCTTCCCACTCTTCTTCGGTCCTCTTCTTATTAACCATGAGACGTCCTCTCTGTTCTTTCAGCGCGGCTGGGACTCGGACT
>NZ_JBNCKS010000184.1:0-346 GCF_049841635.1 Micromonospora sp. DT44
TTCAGCTCCGAAGGACGTCAACGGTACGGGCTGCGCTGTGCTGGTGCGTGGGTGTTGGCGGGGCGGGCTGTTCCCGCTCGGCGGCTAGGGTGCGCGGAAGCGCCCTGCACGGTGGTCGTCGGGCTACACCCTCGCGGCCGCACAAGGCATCACCAGTCCGCAAGAGATCTAGACGTGATCTAGACGCAACGCCGTTCAGTGAGGCGTTTTGGTAGGCCGTCAAGCGTGTCGTGGAGACGAGGCAGCGGAGCTCCGGTATAGAGGGTGGTCACTCTAAGACGCCCTTGAACCTGGAGCTCCGCTGGCTGATCAGATTGCCATAACTCGAACGGTGACGGTAGCCGCG
>NZ_JBNCKS010000185.1:0-343 GCF_049841635.1 Micromonospora sp. DT44
ACGACGTCAGCGAGCGACCAACACGATTTTCAGCCCGGAACGGGCCACCTCGCCAGAGGCGACAAGGACTAACCCCCACGCCCCGCCCTAACGCGCCACGCCCCCACGCCACGCCGCGCCCTCGCGCCGCGCCCCCGCGCCACGGCACGCCCCGCGCCACGCCGCGCCCTCGCGCCACGCCGCGCCCTCGCGCCACGCGCCCACCCGATGCGCGTCGATCTTGCACTTTTGAACGCCGAGATGTGCAGATTTGCCCGATAGGTCTAGACAGAAAGTGCAAGACGCTTCTATGTACGTGGTGATCGGTTCGGCTGGTTGCCGCTAGGTTCGGCGTCGATGATCA
>NZ_JBNCKS010000186.1:0-341 GCF_049841635.1 Micromonospora sp. DT44
AACCCCCGACACCACATTCGCACCCTCAGAAACAAGCGCCGACACCTCCCGCCCCTTATCACCTCCCCTTCGCCCACGTCTGCGCCTGTTCACGACCGCTCTCGCCAGAACGTCGATCGCTCCGCAACCCTCCATAAAATCCCTCAGATCCTCGGGCATGCTCTCCGGAACAGTCCTGCCCTCCCGCCGCCAATCATGAAGATTTTGTCCGAGGTGTACCATAATCCCGTTGGTGGCCTTCCTCTCGTATGTTCTCGGGGGGAGTGTCAGCAGATTTGTTTGGCCATCTTTGTAGTATTCTCGTGCTATCTCGCCGAACGCCTCCCACCTAGCGTCACTAC
>NZ_JBNCKS010000187.1:0-340 GCF_049841635.1 Micromonospora sp. DT44
TCCGCAACCCTCCAAAAAATCCTTCAGATCCTTGGGCATGTCACCGGGAAGCTGCCTGCCCTCCTGCCGCCAATTATAAAGGTCTCGTCCGAGGTGTACCACAATCCCGTTGGTGGCCTTCCTCTTGTATGTTTGCGAGGGGGCTGGCAGCAGATTTTCTTGGCCATATTTGTAGTAGTCTCGTGCTATCTCGTCGAACGCTACCCACTCTTTTTCGGTCCTCTTCTTATTAACCATGAGACGTCCTCTCTGTTCTTTCAGCGCGGCTGGGACTCGGTGACTCAGAAGTGTGGCCGACGTACGTGACGTGGCCGCCGGCAACCACCATGGGCTCGGTTAT
>NZ_JBNCKS010000188.1:0-337 GCF_049841635.1 Micromonospora sp. DT44
TTATAAGAGGACCGAAGAAGAGTGGGTAGCGTTCGACGAGATAGCACGAGACTACTACAAAGATGGCCAAGAAAATCGGCGGAAACTCCCCCCGCAAACATACAAGAGGAAGGCCACCAACGGGATTGTGGTATACCTCGGAAAAAATCTTTATGATTGGCGGCAGGAGGGCAAGCAGATTCCCGGTGACACGCCCAAGGATCTGAAGGATTTTTTGGAGGGTTGCGGAGCGATCGGCGACGTGGCGAGGGCGGTCGCGTCCAGCGCTGCCAAGGTCAGTAGAGACGCTAGGTGGGAGGCGTTCGCCGAAATAGCACGAGAATACTACGGAGATCGC
>NZ_JBNCKS010000189.1:0-334 GCF_049841635.1 Micromonospora sp. DT44
GCTGATGGCTTGCTGGTCGACGCTGCTGTTGCCGTACTGGATGGTCGATGTGGCGGGGGTGGGGGCGTAGTCGTGGTGGGACATGCTCGGGCCGGCGGGGTTGAAGGCGGGACCGTTGCTGTCCGCGAACCGGGTGTAGGTGGGCGGGTAGGGGGGGACGTAAGGGGTCGGCTGGTTGACGCCGTATAACGCGGTCGTGCCGTATTGGGCCGGGTACTGACTGACCTCGGGCAAGGGGCAGGGATCCTGGGGTGTGGATGATGACTGAGCCGCGACCGAATAGGAATAGGAATTGGTGTTCGCTGGCAACTGGTTGTGTGGCGGGTCGATGACC
>NZ_JBNCKS010000190.1:0-331 GCF_049841635.1 Micromonospora sp. DT44
GCTCTCGCCACGTCGCCGATCGCTCCGCAACCCTCCAAAAAATCCTTCAGATCCTCGGGCATGCTCTTCGGAACAGTGTTGCCCTCCCGCCGCCAATTACGAAGGTCTTGTCCGAGGTGTACCACAATCCCGTTGGTGGCCTCCCTCTCGTATGTTCGCGGGGGGACTGTCAGCAGATTTCTTTCGCGATATCCGTAGTATTCTCGTGCTATCTCGCCGAACGCCTCCCACCTAGCTTCACTACTGGACTTAATAGCCGCCTTCGCCACGTCGCCGATCGCTCCGCAACCCTCCAAAAAATCCTTCAGATCCTTGGGCATGCTCTTCGGAA
>NZ_JBNCKS010000191.1:0-327 GCF_049841635.1 Micromonospora sp. DT44
CACCTTCGAAGGCCGCCTGTCCGCAGCCCGCAAGTAACCCCATCAAGATCCAGTTACACCGTTAAGTTGACAGTCCCGATCCACAAACCCGGTCATGTGCGTCGGTGGCGTTTGCTGGGGCGCTGTTCAGGAGTTGGTGATCTGCGTTCGGTGACGCCGTAGTCGGCCTGGTGGTACGTCGGGGCTACTGATGATGGAAAGCCTGCCGCGTCGGGTTGCCAGCTGGCGCTGGTGATGCTCATGGAGTCCATCTGTCGTGTTGTGTAGCTGATGGCTTGCTGGTCGACGCTGCTGTTGCCGTACTGGATGGTCGATGTGGCGGGGGTG
>NZ_JBNCKS010000192.1:0-326 GCF_049841635.1 Micromonospora sp. DT44
ACGACGTCAGCGAGCGACCAACACGATTTTCAGCCCGGAACGGGCCACCTCGCCAGAGGCGACAAGGACTAACCCCGCAGCCCCCCTCCCCCCGCACCCGCCCCTCCACCCCCGCGATCTTGCACTTTCTGTCGCCGGAATAGGGTCTGTGGATCTAAAGGTGGGTCTGTGGATCTAAAGGTGGGTCTGTGGATCTAAAGGTGTTTCCGGCCTGACCTGCCGGGCGTTGTGCCTGGTGAGGAGGGTGCCGTGATGACCGCGACACTGAATGACCAGACCGGACGGAAGAAGCGGCCCGAGCCGTCGGCGGAGGCGAAGGCCGCCGC
>NZ_JBNCKS010000193.1:0-324 GCF_049841635.1 Micromonospora sp. DT44
CCGTCCGGTATTACCGATTCACCCGTGTCATGCCGAATCAGCAGCCGTTCCTTACTGAGATCAGTTCAGTCCCCTCGCAAAAATACGAGAGGGAGGCCACCAACGGGATTATGGTACACCTCGGACAAGACCTTCATAATTGGCTGCGGGAGGGCAGGACTGTTCCGGAGAGCATGCCCGATGATCTGAGGGATTTTTTGGAGGGTTGCGGAGCGATCGGCGGTCTGGCGAGAGCGGTCGTGCCCACGCGCGGAGGTGGGCGAAGGGGAGGTGATAAGGGGCGGGAGGTGTCGGCGCTTGTTTCTGAGGCTGCGAATGTGGTGT
>NZ_JBNCKS010000194.1:0-320 GCF_049841635.1 Micromonospora sp. DT44
TCTGTGCCGCGATCGGGGTCACTCTCGGCGGGTAGACGGACATCCTCGGGTTGTGGGCCGGCACGGGTGGTGAGGGCGCGCGAAGTTCCGGATGAGTGTCTGTACCTGGTGACCCGGTCGCTGGACCCACCGGAGCAGGCAGATCCCGATGAAAGCAGGCCCTCAAACGCGTCGGCGGTGTCCTCTGGGGCGCTGTTTAGGAGTCGGTGATCTGCTTTCGATGATGCTGTTGTCGGCCTGGTTGTACGTCGGGGTTCCTGATGATGGGATGCGTGCCGCGTCGGGTTGCCAACTGGTGGTGTTGCTCATGGAGTCCGTCT
>NZ_JBNCKS010000195.1:0-317 GCF_049841635.1 Micromonospora sp. DT44
GGCGATCTCCGTAGTATTCTCGTGCTATTTCGGCGAACGCCTCCCACCTAGCGTCACTACTGAACTTGGCAGCGCTGAACGCGACCGCCTCCGCCACGTCGCCGATCGCTCCGCAACCCTCCAAAAAATCTTTCAGATCCTTGGGCATACTCTTCGGAACAGTCTTGCCCTCCCGCTGCCAATTATAAAGGTCTCGTCCGAGGTGTACCACAATCCCGTTGGTGGCCTTCCTATTGTATCTTTGCGAGGGGGCTGGCAGCAGATTTTCTTGGCCATCTTTGTAGTAGTCTCGTGCTATCTCGTCGAACGCTACCCAC
>NZ_JBNCKS010000196.1:0-311 GCF_049841635.1 Micromonospora sp. DT44
TAGGTGGGAGGCGTTCGCCGAAATAGCACGAGAATACTACGGAGATCGCCAAGAAAATCTGCGGACAATCCCCCCGGTACAGTACAGTAGGCCGGCCACCAACGGAATTATGGTACACCTTGGACGAGACCTTAATAATTGGCGGCAGGAGGGCAGGACTGTTCCGAAGAGTATGCCCAAGGATCTGAAGGATTTTTTGGAGGGTTGCGGAGCGATCGGCGACGTGGCGAGGGAGGCCGTGTCCAGCGCTGCTAAGTCCAGTAGTGACGCTAGGTGGGAGGCGTTCGGCGAGATAGCACGAGAATACTACG
>NZ_JBNCKS010000197.1:0-310 GCF_049841635.1 Micromonospora sp. DT44
CACTACTGAACTTGGCAGCGCTGGGCGCGACCGCCTTCGCCACGTCGCCGATCGCTCCGCAACCCTCCAAAAAATCCCTCACGTACTGGGGCATGTCACCGGGAATCTGCCTACCCTCCTGCCGCCAATTATAAAGATCTTTTCCGAGGTGTACCAAAACCCCGTTGGTGGCCCACCTCTGGTAATCTGCCGAAGGGGCTGTCAGCAGATTTTCTTGGCCATCTCTGTAGTAGTCTCGTGCTATCTCGTCGAACGCTACCCACTCTTCTTCGGTTCTTTTTTTATAAACCATGAGACGTCCTCTCTGTTC
>NZ_JBNCKS010000198.1:0-299 GCF_049841635.1 Micromonospora sp. DT44
ACCGCCTTCGCCAGAACGCCGATCGCTCCGCAACCCTCCAAAAAATCCCTCAGGTACTGGGGCATGTCACCGGGAATCTGCTTGCCCTCCCGCCGCCAATCATAAAGATTTTTTCCGAGGTGTACCACAATCCCGTTGGTGGCCCGCCTCTTGTATCTTGGCGAGGGGGCTGTCAGCAGATTTTTTTGGCCATCTCCGTAGTATTCTCGTGCTCCGTAGTATTCTCGTGCTATCTCGTCGAACGCTACCCACTCTTCTTCGGTTCTTTTTTTATAAACCATGAGACGTCCTCTCTGTTC
>NZ_JBNCKS010000199.1:0-293 GCF_049841635.1 Micromonospora sp. DT44
TATCTCGCCGAACGCCTCCCACCTAGCGTCACTACTGGACTTAGCAGCCGCCTTCGCCACGTCGCCGATCGCTCCGCAACCCTCCAAAAAATCTTTCAGATCCTTGGGCATGCTCTTCGGAACAGTCTTGCCCTCCTGCCGCCAATTATAAAGGTCTCGTCCGAGGTGTACCATAATCCCGTTGGTGGCCGGCCTACTGTACTGTGCCGGGGGGATTGTCCGCAGATTTTCTTGGCGATCTCCGTAGTATTCTCGTGCTATTTCGGCGAACGCCTCCCACCTAGCGTCACTAC
>NZ_JBNCKS010000200.1:0-291 GCF_049841635.1 Micromonospora sp. DT44
AACGACAGGGGCAGGAAGTCATACCGGGCCGGGCGACCGAGGGTCCCCGGCTGGGGACGATCAAAAAGGTAACGGGTCCGTCCGTGCCGGTGAGGCGGCGGAGGACGCCGCGCTGCGCGAGGCCCGCGAGGAGACTGGGCTGACGGGCTTTCGCATTGTCCGGAAGCTGGGGGAGGTCGAGTACGACATCACACCGCTTCGGTTCGAGATCCAGTGAGGTGATCTCAGCAAGATTCGGCGGCCGAGTGGGGATGACACGGGCGTAACGTCCATACCGGACGGCGTTGGCTA
>NZ_JBNCKS010000201.1:0-287 GCF_049841635.1 Micromonospora sp. DT44
CCCGGGCCCAGACCTGCGGGATCGCCAGGTCGGCGTAGGTCGGCGAGTTCAGCACCGCCAGCACACGATCGCGTTCGGCCGTGCTGAGCGCCTGCGGCGGCGGGGTCCGCGGCAGCCACGGCCCGTGCCGCGGTCCCACCACCGGTTTCGCCCGCCGGTAGTAGGTCGCCCGCGAGGTCCCGGTCAGCAAGCACGCCCGCTGCACCGAGATGTCCGCGTCGCGTAACTCGCCAAACACGTCGGTCAGGATCTCTTCGGCGGGTTGTCGTTGTCCGCGCTCTCGGAGA
>NZ_JBNCKS010000202.1:0-285 GCF_049841635.1 Micromonospora sp. DT44
CTCCATGATGCTGGACATCCTCCCGGAGACCCCAGGTCCCCTGATCTCGGATGTCCGTCAAAACGGGGCAGGCCCACCGCGCACTGCGATACGTAGACGATCTATTCCAAGCGAAGGTCGGCTCGTCCATTGGTCGAAGACCGTGCCGGCGACGTCGTCCGGGCGCGCGCCACCAGGGTAGATCTTGGACACTTTCCGTTAACTGATAACGGGCCTGTCTCGCTAAAGGTGTTTCCGGCGATCTTGGTTAGTAGGTCTCAGCGGCTGGGAGGCGGTCGCTGAAGG
>NZ_JBNCKS010000203.1:0-282 GCF_049841635.1 Micromonospora sp. DT44
GCGAAGGCGGTCGCGCCCAGCGCTGCCAAGTTCAGTAGTGACGCTAGGTGGGAGGCGTTCGGCGAGATAGCACGAGACTACTACAAAGATGGCCAAGAAAATCTGCTGACAGTCCCCCCGCGAACATACGAGAGGCAGGCCACCAACGGGATTGTGGTACACCTCGGACAAAATCTTTATGATTGGCGGCGGGAGGGCAGGACTGTTCCGAAGAGCATGCCCAAGGATCTGAAGGATTTTTTGGAGGGTTGCGGAGCGATCGGCGACGTGGCGAAGGCGGCT
>NZ_JBNCKS010000204.1:0-280 GCF_049841635.1 Micromonospora sp. DT44
GCTGTCTAGCTCCCCAACGGCGCGCCCACGACGAAGGTTCAACACGAAACCGGCCCACCCGAATCAGTGCCCGCCGCAGCTCCGCACACGGCGCCGCTGTGCTGCTCAACCGCGGTGACCAGGTTGGTCTAAGCGGCGCCGCTTGAACGGAGTACGCGGGCTGCCGCGAGCTGGCCCGCGTGGGCACCGAGCGCCTCTTCGACCGCATCGCCGGCGACGACTCCCCACCGTCGACGACAGTCCCACCCACCCACCCGCCTCCTACACCGAGGCCACCCCC
>NZ_JBNCKS010000205.1:0-278 GCF_049841635.1 Micromonospora sp. DT44
AGTCCCCTCGTAAAAATACGAGAGGGAGGCCACCAACGGGATTATGGTACACCTCGGAAAAAATCTTTATGATTGGCTGCGGGAGGGCAGGACTGTTCCGAAGAGCATGCCCGATGATCTGAAGGATTTTTTGGAGGGTTGCGGAGCGATCGGCGGTCTGGCGAAAGCGGTCGTGCCCACGCGCAGACGTGGGCGAAGGAAAGGTGATAAGGGGCGGGAGGTGTCGGCGCGTGTTTCTGAGGGTGCGAATGTGGTGTCGGGGGATTATGGGGAGCGGG
>NZ_JBNCKS010000206.1:0-278 GCF_049841635.1 Micromonospora sp. DT44
CGCATCGCCGGCGACGACTCCCCACCGTCGACGACAGTCCCACCCACCCACCCGCCTCCTACACCGAGGCCACCCCCCGCGCCCGCGCCCGCGCCCGCGCCCGCGCCCGCGCCCGCGCCCGCCGATCTTGCACTTTCTGTGGGCCTGTCTCGCTAAAGGTTTTTCCGGCGATCTTGGTTAGTAGGTCTCAGCGGCTGGGAAGCGGTCGCTGAAGGTGATGGCGAAGGCGTTCAACGCGGGTTTCCAGCGCATCGCCCATCGGGTTCGGCCTGCTCCGG
>NZ_JBNCKS010000207.1:0-278 GCF_049841635.1 Micromonospora sp. DT44
CCTCCCACCTAGCGTCACTACTGAACTTAACAGCGCTGGGCGCTACCGCCTTCGCCAGAACGCCGATCGCTCCGCAATCCTCCAAAAAATTCTTCAGATCCTCGGGCATGTTCTTCGGAACAGTCTTGCCCTCCTGCCGCCAATTATAAAGGTCTCGTCCGAGGTGTACCATAATCCCGTTGGTGGCCTGCCTCTCGTATTTTTGCGGGGGGACTGTCAGCAGATTTGTTTGGCCATCTCCGTAGTATTCTCGTGCTATCTCGCCGAACGCCTCCCAC
>NZ_JBNCKS010000208.1:0-272 GCF_049841635.1 Micromonospora sp. DT44
CCGGCACACATAGGGGGGCTCCAGGGTTATAACCGAGCCCATGGTGGTTGCCGGCGGCCACGTCACGTACGTCGGCCACACTTCTGAGTCACCGAGTCCCGGCCGCGCTGAAAGAGCAGAGAGGACGTCTCATGGGTTATAAGAGGACCGAAGAAGAGTGGGTAGCGTTCGACGAGATAGCACGAGACTACTACAGAGATCGCCAAGAAAATCTGCGGACAATCCCCCCGGCACATTACAGTAGGCCGGCCACCAACGGGATTATGGTACAC
>NZ_JBNCKS010000209.1:0-267 GCF_049841635.1 Micromonospora sp. DT44
CCTCAGAAACAAGCGCCGACACCTCCCGCCCCTTATCACCTCCCCTTCGCCCACCTCCGGGCGCGGACACGACCGCTCTCGCCAGACCGCCGATCGCTCCGCAACCCTCCAAAAAATCCCTCACGTACTGGGGCATACTCTTCGGAACAGTCTTGCCCTCCCGCCGCCAATTATAAAGGTCTCGTCCGAGGTGTACCATAATCCCGTTGGTGGCCGGCCTACTGTAATGTGCCGGGGGGATTGTCCGCAGATTTTCTTGGCGATCTC
>NZ_JBNCKS010000210.1:0-261 GCF_049841635.1 Micromonospora sp. DT44
CCGCATCACCGATCCCCCCGAACGGGTGGTGTGGGTGTTTCCTACCCCCGAAGGAGCAACCCCTCATGAACACGATCCTCCGCAAGAGCATGCTGTCCGTTGCTGGTCTCGCGTTCGCCGGTGGCATCTTCGCCGGCCCGATCGCCGCCCACGCCGCCACCCCGGCCGTGGACGCCAAGCCCGCCGCCGCAGCGGTGCAGACCACCGCACCCAAGCCGCAGGGCGACCAGTCGCACATCGACCTCAACGGTGAGCAGACCG
>NZ_JBNCKS010000211.1:0-258 GCF_049841635.1 Micromonospora sp. DT44
CCTCAGAAACAAGCGCCGACACCTCCCGCCCCTTATCACCTCCCCTTCGCCCACCTCCGGGCGCGGACACGACCGCTTTCGCCAGAACGCCGATCGCTCCGCAATCCTCCAAAAAATCCTTCAGATCATCGGGCATGCCTTTCGGAACAGTCTTGCCCTCCCGCAGCCAATCATGAAGATTTTGTCCGAGGTGTACCAAAATTCCGTTGGTGGCCTCCCTCTCGTATGTTTGCGGGGGGACTGTCAGCAGATTTTTTT
>NZ_JBNCKS010000212.1:0-245 GCF_049841635.1 Micromonospora sp. DT44
CGCTCCGCAACCCTCCAAAAAATCCTTCAGATCCTCGGGCATGCTCTCCGGAACAGTCCTGCCCTCCCGCCGCCAATCATAAAGATCTCGTCCGAGGTGTACCACAATTCCGTTGCTGGCCTCTCTCTCGTATGTTTGCGAGGGGACTGTCAGCAGATTTGTTTGGCGATCTCCGTAGTATTCTCGTGCTATCTCGCCGAACGCCTCCCACCTAGCGTCACTACTGGAATTAGCAGCCGCCTTCG
>NZ_JBNCKS010000213.1:0-242 GCF_049841635.1 Micromonospora sp. DT44
TCCAGGACCGTCCGGTATTACCGATTCACCCGTGTCATGCCGAATCAGCAGCCGTTCCTTACTGAGATCAGTTCAGTCCCCTCGTAAAAATACGAGAGGGAGGCCACCAACGGGATTATGGTACACCTCGGAAAAAATCTTTATGATTGGCTGCGGGAGGGCAGGACTGTTCCGAAGAGCATGCCCGAGGATCTGAAGGATTTTTTGGAGGGTTGCGGAGCGATCGGCGACGTGGCGAAGGC
>NZ_JBNCKS010000214.1:0-240 GCF_049841635.1 Micromonospora sp. DT44
AGAGCGCGTTTGGTTTCAGGGTCGGTCGGGCGTGTCGCACAACGGGTCCGGTCGATGGATGTAACTCGGTCGGTAGACAGGCATGGATCGAGCGCGGCGGTACCCCTCTGACCTGACCGACGCCGAGTGGGAGATCATCGAGCCGATGCTGCCGTCCCCGCAGTGAACTGATCTCAGCAAGGAACGGCTGCTGATTCGGCATGACACGGGTGAATCGGTAATACCGGACGGTCCTGGATG
>NZ_JBNCKS010000215.1:0-240 GCF_049841635.1 Micromonospora sp. DT44
CCTCCAAAAAATCCTTCAGATCCTTGGGCATACTCTTCGGAACAGTCTTGCCCTTCCGCAGCCAATTATGAAGGTCTCGTCCGAGGTGTACCATAATTCCGTTGGTGGCCGGCCTACTGTACTGTGCCGGGGGGATTGTCCGCAGATTTTCTTGGCGATCTCCGTAGTATTCTCGTGCTATCTCGCCGAACGCCTCCCACCTAGCGTCACTACTGAACTTGGCAGCGCTGGGCGCGACCG
>NZ_JBNCKS010000216.1:0-232 GCF_049841635.1 Micromonospora sp. DT44
CCGCCCTCGAAGGAGTGGGTGTTGCCGTCGGTGTCGACGCTGGTGCCGGCGATGTTCGCGACCACGGCCCGACCGTCATCAACGGTCTTGACGATGTCGGCACGCAACTTGTCGGTCTGGGTGGCGTCGGCGTCGGGCTTGCTGATCTCCACGGAGTGGTAGGCGTCGGGCTTACCGGTCTCCTTGTTCAGCACCGGGGTGATGTCGTTGATGCTGTTGGTGCCGGCCTCGG
>NZ_JBNCKS010000217.1:0-231 GCF_049841635.1 Micromonospora sp. DT44
CGGTCGCGCCCAGCGCTGCCAAGTTCAGTAGTGACGCTAGGTGGGAGGCGTTCGGCGAGATAGCACGAGAATACTACAGAGATCGCCAAAAAAATCGGCGGAAACTCCCCCCGAAAACATACGAGAGGCGGGCCGCCAACGGGATTTTGGTACCCCTCGGACAAGACCTTCGTAATTGGCTGCGGGAGGGCAAGACTGTTCCGAAGAGCATGCCCGAGGATCTGAAGGATT
>NZ_JBNCKS010000218.1:0-231 GCF_049841635.1 Micromonospora sp. DT44
GCCTTCGCCACGTCGCCGATCGCTCCGCAACCCTCCAAAAAATCCTTCAGATCCTCGGGCATGCTCTTCGGAACAGTATTGCCCTCCCGCCGCCAATTATAAAGGTCTCGTCCGAGGTGTACCATAATTCCGTTGGTGGCCCGCCTCTCGTATTTTTTCGGGGGGATTATCCGCCGATTTTCTTGGCGATCTCCGTAGTATTCTCGTGCTATCTCGCCGAACGCCTCCCAC
>NZ_JBNCKS010000219.1:0-231 GCF_049841635.1 Micromonospora sp. DT44
TCCCCTCGGAAACATACGAGAGGGAGGCCACCAACGGGATTGTGGTACACCTCGGAAAAAATCTTTATGATTGGCGGCGGGAGGGCAGGACTGTTCCGAGTGGCATGCCCAAGGATCTGAAGGATTTTTTGGAGGGTTGCGGAGCGATCGGCGGCGTGGCGAAGGCGGTCGCGCCCAGCGCTGCCAAGTTCAGTAGTGACGCTAGGTGGGAGGCGTTCGGCGAGATAGCAC
>NZ_JBNCKS010000220.1:0-227 GCF_049841635.1 Micromonospora sp. DT44
CGGATCCTGCTCGAAGTCGGCGACGGCACCGCGTTCGCCACCCCCGGGCACCTCGCCGCCTACGCCGGCCTCGCCCCCGTCACCACACGATCCGGCACCAGCATCCGCGGCGAACACCCACCCCGAGGCGGCACCAAGAACCTCAAACGCGCGTTCTTCCTCGCCGCGTTCGCAGCCCTCGCCGACCCCGTCAGCAGGGCCTACTACGACCGCAAACGCGCCGAAGG
>NZ_JBNCKS010000221.1:0-224 GCF_049841635.1 Micromonospora sp. DT44
GGCGCTTGTTTCTGAGGGTGCGAATGTGGTGTCGGGGGTTTATGGGGAGCGGGTCCCTGGGGGGGTGGGGTATTCGGTTGGTTATGGGGGGCCGGGGGGTGCCGGGTGGGAGTGGTTTCCGCAGGGGGTGATGGGGTCTGTGCAGCGGCCGGCCGCCGGTGGGGAGTATTTCGACGGTGGCGCGTATTCGTCTGGGTATGGGGGGCAGGTTCCTGACCGGGTTG
>NZ_JBNCKS010000222.1:0-221 GCF_049841635.1 Micromonospora sp. DT44
CGTCGCCGATCGCTCCGCAACCCTCCAAAAAATCTTTCAGATCCTTGGGCATACTCTTCGGAACAGTCCTGCCCTCCTGCCGCCAATCATAAAGGTCTCGTCCGAGGTGTACCTTAATCCCGTTGGTGGCCTTCCTCTCGTATGTTTTCGGGGGGATTATCCGCCGATTTTCTTGGCGATCTCCGTAGTATTCTCGTGCTATCTCGCCGAACGCCTCCCAC
>NZ_JBNCKS010000223.1:0-220 GCF_049841635.1 Micromonospora sp. DT44
GTCGCGGTCATCACAGCACCCTCCTCACCAGGCACAACGCCCGGCAGGTCAGGCCGGAAACACCTTTAGATCCACAGGCCCACAGAAAAAGTGCAAGATCGGCGGGCGCGGGCGCGGGGGCGGGGTTGGGGGTTGGGGGTTGAGGGGGTGGCCTCGGTGTAGGAGGCGGGTGGGTGGGTGGGACTGTCGTCGACGGTGGGGAGTCGTCGCCGGCGATGCG
>NZ_JBNCKS010000224.1:0-220 GCF_049841635.1 Micromonospora sp. DT44
CCGCGCCATGGCCCAGGTCATGCGCGACAACCAGATGGGCGGCACCTACTGGCCCGCCCTCGGAGGCAAACCCGGCACCATCGGCTACGACTGGTACTCGATGTACGCCCTCACCGGCAGCGGCACCGACCCCAACCTCACCGTCCGCAACACCTCCGGCGCCGACCGGATCCGCTACGGCTGGGGCGACACCATCGGCGGCGGCGACCCCACGACGCCT
>NZ_JBNCKS010000225.1:0-216 GCF_049841635.1 Micromonospora sp. DT44
TCGGGCCGGCGAAGACGCCACCGGCGAACGCGAGACCAGCAACGGACAGCATGCTCTTGCGGAAGATCGTGTTCATGGGGGGTTGCTCCTTCGGGGGTAGGAAACACCCACCTGTCACCGTTCGGGGGGTCAGGTGACGGGGGTGTCAGCACCTCGTCCGGGCGCTCAAAAGTCTGGGGGGCGGCCTGCGAGCGGGGGGCTCGTGGCGGCCGGTCC
>NZ_JBNCKS010000226.1:0-214 GCF_049841635.1 Micromonospora sp. DT44
CCGCCAATCATAAAGATTTTTTCCGAGGTGTACCACAATCCCGTTGGTGGCCTCCCTCTCGTATGTTTCCGAGGGGAGTGTCAGCAGATTTTCTTGGCCATCTTTGTAGTATTCTCGTGCTATCTCGTCGAACGCTGCCCACTCTTCTTCGGTCCTCTTCTTATTAACCATGAGACGTCCTCTCTGTTCTTTCAGCGCGGCTGGGACTCGGACT
>NZ_JBNCKS010000227.1:0-211 GCF_049841635.1 Micromonospora sp. DT44
CGCTCCGCAACCCTCCAAAAAATCCTTCAGATCCTCGGGCATGCTCTCCGGAACAGTCCTGCCCTCCCGCCGCCAATTATCAAGGTCTTGTCCGAGGTGTACCATAATCCCGTTGGTGGCCTCCCTCTCGTATGTTTGCGGGGGGACTGTCAGCAGATTTGTTTGGCCATCTCCGTAGTATTCTCGTGCTATCTCGCCGAACGCCTCCCAC
>NZ_JBNCKS010000228.1:0-210 GCF_049841635.1 Micromonospora sp. DT44
GACCCGGTCGCTGGACCCACCGGAGCAGGCAGAACCCGATGAAAGCAGGCCCTCAAACGCGTCGGCGGTGTCCTCTGCGGCGCTGTTCAGGAGTCGGTGATCTGCTTTCGATGATGCTGTTGTCGGCCTGGTAGTACGTCGGGGTTCCTGATGATGGGATGCGTGCCGCGTCGGGTTGCCAACTGGTGGTGTTGCTCATGGAGTCCGTCT
>NZ_JBNCKS010000229.1:0-210 GCF_049841635.1 Micromonospora sp. DT44
TGTCCGCGTCGCGTAACTCGCCAAACACGTCGGTCAGGATCTCTTCGGCGGGTTGTCGTTGTCCGCGCTCTCGGAGAGTTCTTCCAAGTGTCGACGCCGCGTGAAAACTGACCCCGTGGTTCCGGGCGGGTTCCGGGGCGGATTCGAGCTGTCGTCGCAACGGTGACGATCGTCAGGGTGCCAGAGCTGTGTGGAAGACGTCGGCCGGGG
>NZ_JBNCKS010000230.1:0-208 GCF_049841635.1 Micromonospora sp. DT44
GCGTAAGAGGGCGCGTAAGAGGGCGCGTAAGAGGGCGCGTAAGAGGGCGCGTAAGAGGGCGCGTAAGAGGGCGCGTAGGGGGGCGCGTAAGAGGGCGCGTAGGGGGGCGCGTAGGGGGGCGCGTAAAGGGTCGGCTCGTTGACGCCGTAGGACGCGGTCGTGTCGTTTTGAGCCGGGTACTGACTGACCGCGTGCAAGGGGTAGGGGT
>NZ_JBNCKS010000231.1:0-207 GCF_049841635.1 Micromonospora sp. DT44
CTATCAGGTGGTCATCGACAACCCGGGCGTCGCCGACGCCCGTCTAATGGTGGCCTGGACACATGCGACAGGCCGAATGGCGCCTACCGTCACCAGCCTCTATTTCATGGGTCCGGGAGTGTTGGATGACTTTGCCCAGTCGCACGGGCTGCCCCCCGGCTATTACACGTCTGAGCGGCTTGGCAGAAAATATTTCCTGACAAACCA
>NZ_JBNCKS010000232.1:0-207 GCF_049841635.1 Micromonospora sp. DT44
CCCGCTCCCCATAATCCCCCGACACCACATTCGCACCCTCAGAAACACGCGCCGACACCTCCCGCCCCTTATCACCTCCCCTTCGCCCACCTCCGCGCGTGGGCGCGACCGCTCTCGCCAGAACGCCGATCGCTCCGCAACCCTCCAAAAAATCCTTCAGATCCTCGGGCATGCTCTCCGGAACAGTCCTGCCCTCCCGCCGCCAAT
>NZ_JBNCKS010000233.1:0-206 GCF_049841635.1 Micromonospora sp. DT44
TGACCTCCTGATAGGCCGCCCGTGTGAACGCTCGCGTCCAGCCGGCGGGCGGGTCAAGTCGCTGAGCTGCCGCGAACTTCCGGTCGGCACCACCGGGGGCAAACTCAGGATGGTTTGTCAGGAAATATCTTCTGCCAAGCCGCTCAGACGTGTAATAGCCGGGGGGCAGCCCGTGCGACTGGGCAAATTCATCCAACACTCCCTGA
>NZ_JBNCKS010000234.1:0-206 GCF_049841635.1 Micromonospora sp. DT44
GCCTCGCCCGCCGCCGCTGCGACGTCCTCTACGCCATGCTCCGCGACAAGATCCCCTACCAACCACGGCCGACAGATGAGGCACCCGTCCCCGCTTGACGAAACACATAGGGACACCCCCTGTTCGCGATGGGCCTGTCTCGCTAAAGGTTTTTCCGGCGATCTTGGTTAGTAGGTCTCAGCGGCTGGGAAGCGGTCGCTGAAGGT
>NZ_JBNCKS010000235.1:0-200 GCF_049841635.1 Micromonospora sp. DT44
CCCTCGCCACGTCGCCGATCGCTCCGCGACCCTCCAAAAAATCCTTCAGATCCTTGGGCATACTCTTCGGAACAGTCTTGCCCTTCCGCCGCCAATCATAAAGGTCTCGTCCGAGGTGTACCATAATCCCGTTGGTGGCCTTCCTCTCGTATGTTTTCGGGGGGATTATCCGCCGATTTTCTTGGCGATCTCCGTAGTAT